>NZ_DATMYY010000167.1:0-5822 GCF_035560735.1 Methanospirillum sp. | reverse complement strand
ACACATCACTATTATACTATCTTCGGAAACCAACAATTGGTCTTATGGCAGAAAGAGATATGATCTGAATTACTGGAAGAAATCTGCTCATAAAAAATAAACAGATCTATTTTGAGTGTACCATGCGGTTCTGCTGAGTATTGATGTGCATATCCTGCGTATATAGCGTGAAGAAAATTGTTGCGCTCTGACATCAAAGGATTGGTACGTTCATGAAGAATGGGAAAATACAAGATAAGATTCTGCTGGTAAGTTCTCTTGCAGATCGGGCAGGTAGTCTGATCCACGAGGAGATCCGACGCTTCCTATCTAAAAATCCTGTCCTTCAGAAACGATATCAACACAGGCAATTTGATGAGCGGCTGATTTACATTGAAGCATCTTCGCTTACAACCGACGCGGATCTCATCATCTTTCTCTCCCGTCATGCCAGTAAGGAACCGCGATCAGTTCTTTCGGTTCATGTTACTGGGAATTTCGGAGATGCTGTCTTCGGTGGCAATCCCGGAACACTTACTCCAGCCGCAACAGGCGTGATGCATGCGATATTGAACCGTCTTGCGAATGAAGTACCGGAGGGATATGAAGTTACTTACGAGGCTACTCATCATGGTCCGACATCTCTTCCGATACCTTCCTGTTTTGTAGAGATAGGAAGTACTGAAAAAGAATGGAAGGATCGAAATGCAGCAGCAGTTATCGCCCGTGCTGTTATCGATGCTGATCCAGAAGGTGTTATTTCTCTCGCAGGGTTTGGAGGAACCCATTATGCTCAGCGCCAAACCGAGATTACTCTCACAACAAGGGGTGGATTTGGGCATATTATGCCAACACGCGATCTTGTGTATCTTAACCAGGCCATGTTTGATGAGATGGTCTCATCATCTGGTGCAGAAGCAATTTACATTGATAGAAAATCCATATCCCGCATTGATATAGAACGAATCGAAGAATATGCTTCAAAACGTGATCTCATCATTGTGGGGCAGTCTGATCTACAGAATATGAGAAATGTATCCCTTTCTGATTACTGTTGTATAAGGAAACTTGCTGAGGAGATCCTTGCAGGTTCTGGAATTACAATACATGGAAAGATGCAGGGATTTGATCTAACTCCTATTACAATACCTTCAGATCTTCTTTTTGAAGCTACAAAAACGAACCTTGAGGAATTTACGAATGGAATACAATCTCTTCCAATAATACACCTGTCAGGAAAGGGCATTGCTGTTTATCCCACATTCATTACCAATCAGGAAAATGCCCTCCGGATTACGAATGAATTAATACATCTCTGCGTATCAATCTTACATAGAAACTGTATCTGCAGATTTGATGGGGACTGTCTAATCATCACCAAAGAGAAGTTTGATCCAGGAAAGGCAGCATCTCTTGGCATATCACCAGGCCCATTGTTTGGAAGACTTATGGCCGGCGAAGTGGTGTTGCATGAGGGCAGAGAAATAACTCCTTCGATGGTGAAGAGGATGACAGAAAAGAAGATCTGCATTCCGGGATGGGGCACATGATGAGATCTATTGTCGAAGAGGCATTAAACAGGGCGAAAACAGAAAGCCAGCCACCGCAGAATAACAGCGATCTGGATGCTGTTCTCAAGTCTATGATGACTAAAATAGCTGTCATCGGATGTGGGGGCGGAGGATCCAATACCATAAGCAGGATGCACGACGAGGGGATAACCGGGACCACCCTTTATGCAGTAAATACTGATGCCATGCATCTTGCGACTGTCCGTGCTGATCACAGGATTCTCATTGGAAGGCAACGAACCCGGGGTCTTGGAGCTGGATCCTATCCTCAGGTGGGTGAGGAGGCAGCACTAGAGAGTGAGCACGAGATTCACCGGGCTGTTGATAATGCTGATATGGTTTTTATTACGGCGGGACTTGGTGGGGGTACCGGCACCGGATGTGCACCTGTTGTGGCCAAGGCAGCACATGAAGAGGGAGCCCTGACCATTGCGGTTGTAACTCTTCCATTCACAGCTGAAGGAGCAATCAGATCAGAGAATGCTGAATCCGGTCTTGAACGTCTTCGTGAAGTAGCGGATACCGTGATTGTGGTGCCAAACGATCGGCTCATAGAGGTAGTGCCAAAATTACCACTGTCAGCAGCATTTAAGGTTGCAGACGAAGTTCTGATGCGTGCAGTCAAGGGTATAACTGAGTTAATTACTGTTCCAGGTCTTGTAAACCTTGACTTTGCTGATATCAGGGCAGTCATGGAAAAGGGAGGGGTTGCCATGATTGGAATGGGCGAAAGTGATGCCACTGATAAGGCAGCAGATTCTGTGCGCAAGGCCATCAGATCCCCTCTCCTGGACATAGATATTTCTGGCGCGACGTCCGCTCTTGTTAATGTTACTGGCGGTCCAGACATGACAATGGCAGAAGCAGAAGGGGTTGTTGAAGAGGTGTATAACCTGATTGACCCTGATGCACGTATCATCTGGGGAGCCCAGATCGATCCAACAATGCAGGGTTCAATCCGTACCCTCCTGATTTTAACAGGTGTTCGGTCGCCACAAATATATGGAAGAAATGAGAAAAGTAACCCGAAATTTCAGAGACACTTTGAGATAGACTTTCTGAAGTGATATCATATGGAAACCCCTAAGATCAATCTAAACCTGAATGAAGAACTCTTTCGTAAATATTGGCGAGTTCTTAAACTGGCACGCTTCCCAAAGCGTGATGAATATACAAAAATTGCCCTCGTGGCAGCAGCTGGTGTGCTGATTGTCGGAATGTTAGGTTTCATTGTATACCTGCTCTTTGTATACCTTCCGAAGTGATCATGGAGACTGAACCCCGCCTCACCCGAATCTACGCTGTCAAAACGACAAACCGGGCTGAGCGTAGCGTAGCAGACAACATCGACAAGGCAGTCCGGGATATCCGCAATACGATTAAGGTTATGTCAGTCATCGCCCCTGATGAACTGAAAGGATATGTGCTTGTCGAAACTACAGAACCTCTTGCGCGTGTTCAGGAACTGATGGAGCAGGTTCCAAGTGCGCGTACCGTCCTGCCTGGTGCAACTTCTCTAGAAGAGGTTGGGCATTATCTGACACCAAAACCAGCAGTCAGTGGGATTGATGAAGGTACTATCGTTGAACTTATCGCTGGCCCGTTCAAGGGTGAAAAAGCGGTTGTAAAACGTGTTGACGCTTCTAAAGAAGAGATTACTGTTGAGCTGTACGAGAGTGTTCTTCCAATTCCAATCACAGTCAGAGGCGATCACGTCAGAATAATTGACCGTGGCGAGGATGATTAATTTCATCCATTTTTTCAGAAACTCGCAAAGTATTTTTATTCTTATCCTTCGACCTTTATGAACCCAAAAGGGCATACCATGCCCCATCAGGGTGATAACAATGGCAGATGTGGTCGAGGTACTAGTACCCGGTGGAAAAGCTACTGCAGGTCCGCCACTCGGACCTGCACTAGGTCCCCTCGGTATCAATGTCAAAGCTGTTGTTGACGAGATCAACAAGAAAACTGCAACCTTCAATGGGATGCAGGTTCCTGTCCGCGTAGAGGTGGATGCGAAGAAAAACTTCACCATCTCAGTCGGTATCCCGCCAACAACTGCCCTCATTATGAAAGAGGCTGGCATTGAGAAGGGTTCAGGAGAACCCAATACCAAAATTGTGGGGAACATTCCACTGGAGGCCGCTGTCACGATTGCCAACATGAAACTCGAATCCATGCTTTCATATGATCTCAAGAACGCCGTAAAGGAAGTTGTTGGGACCTGTGTAAGTCTTGGTGTTACTGTTTCAGGCAAAAAGCCCAAAGATGTCATAGCAGAGATCAACACGGGCGTTCATGACGCGGTTCTCAAGGGATAGGTTCGCTATTAGCCATAGAAGATCGTGCTAAAATTCACGGTCGCAGAACTATGGAGGAACGTAATGGTAGAGAAGAGCGTCATAATTGACGCGATACAGAAGGCTAAGGAGTCGGCTCCTGAACGGAAGTTCACTGAGAGTGTCGATATTACTATCAACCTGAAGAATATCGATATGTCTCAACCGAAAAACCGTATTGACGAGACAATTCTCCTTCCTCATGGAAATGGCAGCAGAGCCAAGATCTCTGTCCTTGGTAGTGGTGATATCGTTACCCAGGCAAGAGATGCAGGTGCAGAGCTGATCATGGGCCCGGACGAGATCGAAAGACTCGGTGGAGAGCCCCGTGAGGCAAGAAAGGTTGCATCTGACTATCGGTTCTTCCTTGCAGAGACAAAGGTAATGGCCCTTGTCGGTCGCTGGCTTGGTCCACGGCTCGGTCCAAGGGGTAAAATGCCACAGCCAGTTCCGGACGGAGTAGATATCCGCCCGATTGTCGAGCGTCTTCGCAACTCTGTACGGGTTCGGACGAAAGACAAGATGGCCTTCTCCTTGAAGGTCGGAACAACGGCAATGTCTGATGAACAGATTGGCGAAAATATCGATGCGGTACTCAAGCGTGTTCTGGATAAACTTGAATCAGGCGAATTCCAGGTCCGCTCGGTCTATGTCAAGACCACCATGGGTCCGGCAGTTAAGGTGATGTAATAATGCCACTGTATACTGCTCACCTTCCCAAATGGAAGAAAGACGAGATCTCCGAGATCAAAAAACTCTCGGAAGAGTACAGGCTTACGGGCCTCGTTGATATGTATGGTATTCCCGCACGCCAGGTGCAGGATATCCGTCGCAATCTGAAAGGCAAGGCAGAACTTCGGATGACGAGAAACACCCTGATCGAACACGCCCTTGGAGAAATCGGCGGGGAGATCAAGGATCTCGGTGGCAAACTTAACGGACATTCTGCACTCATCTTCACAAATGAGAATCCTTTCAAGCTTCACAGTATGCTTGAGAAGACCAAGACGAAGATGGCAGCACGCCCGGGTGAGCTTTCACCAACCGATATCGTTGTCGAGAAAGGTCCAACCAGTTTCAAGCCTGGTCCGATCGTAGGAGAACTCCAGCAGGCAGGTATCCCTGCAGCCATAGAGGCAGGCAAGGTTACCATCCGAGAGACCAAAACGGTCGTCAAGGAAGGCCAGGAGATATCAAAGAAACTTGCAGATGCTCTTGCCAAGTTGGATGTCAAGCCGATGGATGTCGGTCTGCTCCTGCAGGCAGCCTTCTATGAAGGTACGGTCTACGAGTCTGATGTCCTCGCGATCGACGAGGTTGCATTCTACAACAACATCATCACCGCTGCAACACACGCATTCAACCTCTCACTCAATGCTGCGATCCCGACAAAGGATACTGCATCTGACCTGCTTACTAAAGCAGTACGTGAGGCACGCAATGTTGCAGTTGAAGCTGCTGTTGTCAGCAGTGATGTTATGGATGCAATTATCGGAAAGGCACAGTCACAGGCTATGGCACTACAGTCTGTGGTCGAATGAAACTGAGTAAAACGTCATACGCAAATAATTATAGGTGAACAATAAATGGAGTATATCTACGCTGCACTCCTCCTGCACAAAGCAGGTAAGGAAGTCAACGAGTCCGCAGTTCAGGCAGTTCTCTCTGCCGCTGGTATCGCAGTTAACGAATCCCGTGTAAAAGCACTGGTTGCAGCCCTTGACGGCGTCGACATTGAGGACGCTATCAGCAAGGCAGCAGTTGCTCCTGTCGCAGTGGCAGCAGCAGCTCCAGCAGCAGGTGGAGCTCCGGCTGCAGCAGAAGAGGAACCAAAAGAAGATAAGAAGGCAGAGGAAGAGAGCGGCATGGCAGGGCTTGGTGCCCTGTTCGGGTAACCCTCTCTCCTTTTCCGGACACGTATCAATTCTGG
>NZ_DATMYY010000166.1:0-6676 GCF_035560735.1 Methanospirillum sp. | reverse complement strand
GTTCTGGCAGTGGGAGCATGAAAAGTTACAGCCGATACTGCCGAGGGAGTACGAATAGGTGCCTGGTAAAAAATGATTAAGAGGTTTCTTTTCAATGGGATCAACCGCCTCTGCTGAGACCCGGGCATAGGTCCTGGCGATAAGTCTCCCTCCTAGGTTTTCCCTGACTCCGCATTTACCGAATTTCTGATCCTTGATGTGGCACCGGTGGTTGCAGAGCGAACAGATCACAGAGTTTTCTGAATCTGCCTCATATTGGAGTGCTTCTTTTTCTTTGAGATATGATTCATTCATATAGCCTCCCACCTGAATTTGGATCTCCTGTTTTTTGTGATGTTGTGATGATGGGTATCTGCCATCAATTCTGACGACAACCTATATCCCCCTTTTCATGAAACATATCGGGTTGAATGTCCACCATTGTTCTTTCTCTGGGTGGGTCGATCCTTATGCCAGGACTCGATTCACCTAATATTAAACCTTATATCCCTGTTCTTGAGAAAATTGCTTCAATTCATCGTCTTTTTGTGGTGGTGGGCGGCGGTGGCGAGGCCCGACGCTATATTACTGTAGCACGATCTCTGGATGTTGATGATGCTTCAGCCGATGAACTTGGAATTCTCGTTACCCGGCTAAATGCCACTTTACTTGTTCAGGCACTGAAAGATTCTGCATGGCCAAAGGTTGTTGAAAATCATACTGAAGCTCTTGCCGCAGCTGAATCAGGAAAGATAGTTGTCATGGGTGGTGTCACTCCTGGTCAGACTACTGATGCCGTTGCTGCGGTCCTGGCTGAACGTTCACGTGCCTCTGTATTCTTTAATCTCACTTCGGTTGATGGCATTTACTCTGCAGACCCACGAAATGATCCTTCAGCAGAACGGTATGAGATGATCACTCCCTCCCGACTTCTCGAGATCGTTATCCATCAACAGTCGGCCGCCGGGATGAATACGGTGATGGATGTAGTTGCAGTTAAGATGGTTGAGAGATGCGGTATCCCGTTGATCGTGCTTGATGGAAGAGATCCTAAAGCGCTTCTCACTGCTGTTGAGAGTGGAATATGCAGAGGAACTGTAGTTAGCAGAGAGGGTTTGAGCCCTCTGCCCCTCTAATACCGCAACGCTTAAATGAATAGTGTGCTAACATTAGTAGCGCACGGGGTAATAGGGTAGCCTGGTCCATCCTAGAGCGTTTGGGACGCTTTGACCGCAGTTCAAATCTGCGTTACCCCATATCTGTTTTATGAGTTCTTCTGTGCCATGCACGATTTACCGGCTTCTTACAAAAGAGTATGATCTCACTTCTTCAGAGGGTGAGTTCCTTCATTTTGAAAATCCCTATCAGATCCTTATTGCAACCATACTATCGGCCCAAACAACAGATAAAACTGTAAATTTGGTAACAAAAGATCTCTTTGCCAGGTATCCGGATCCTGTATCACTTTCAACTGCCTATCAACAGGATGTGGAAAAGATTGTTCATCGAACTGGGTTTTATCGGGCAAAAAGTAGGAATATCATTGCTGCTGCCCAGGTTCTGGTGAATTCATTTAATGGAGAGGTCCCTGACGAAATCAGTAAACTGATAACACTTCCGGGAGTTGGTCGGAAAACTGCAAACATTGTAGTTCACCATGCATTTGGCAGGGCTGACGGAATCGCTGTAGATACACATGTAGGGCGGCTATCCGGTAGACTCGGGCTTTCTGATCAATCAGATCCAGATCGAATAGAACAGGATCTTCTCAAGTTTTTTCCAAAAGAGGTATGGGGGGACATTAATGGCTTGTTTATTCTCCACGGCAGGAAGGTATGTCAGGCAAGAACACCGTCCTGTAATTCCTGTGTCCTCTCTTCACTCTGCCGATTTGTAGCATTGAATATTCTGCAGTAGTTTTTGTTCACCAGCACATATTTCCTGATATTCGTCCTATTTGTGTGTGGTGATGCCATGGTTATCCTAGATTCTTCCGCATCCGTGTATGCAGATGTGAATTATAGGTGAACTGGCAGTTTCAACGATTAATTAATCATTATAGTGTCTCACCTTTATCCTCTGTTAGCGGATGCTTCGTACCGCGTTAAGCCTTCTGATATCACGATGAACATGATTTCTCTCTATACAAAACGACTTGAACTTATTCCGATCACTGTTGAACTCTGTAATGCAGACTTAGCTTCTCCAGATGTTCTCGCTATACATCTGAATTGCCGTATACCGGATTCCTGGCCACCTGCCCTTCTCACCCCTGAAACTTTGGGCGAATTTATCGATCTTCTCACTGCTGAAAGTGGAAGTCGGTTGTATGCATATTATTGGGTAAAAACCGGGGATACACCTGATGATCGGGTACTGATAGGAAGCGGTGGATTTTTACAGGATAGCGAAGGTGCCTTTGAACTTGGGTATTCTGTTCTTGAAGATTTTCAGCAAAAAGGGTATGCAACAGAAGCTGTGAATGAAATGATAAAATGGGCCCGGAATAAACCTGATGTGGTTTGTTTCAAAGCTTGTACTTTTCCGTCCCTCATAGGATCAATCCGGGTTCTTGAAAAGAGCGGATTTGTACGTGATGGAATCGGATCCGAAGAAGGTTCAATTGCCTATCGGCTTGACCTTTAACATTTTTTTGAATGGATAAGAAAACTAAAAATGAAAGATGGACCGAGCGGGAATTGAACCCGCGGCCTCTACCATGCCAAGGTAGCGATCTACCACTGATCTACCGGCCCGCCTTACTAGGTTGTATGAAGTTCCATATATAATCTGTCTTTCTCTCAGTCATGTAGATGGAAAGAATCGGAACCTTTCTGCATCATCAGATATGAGTAATAAGTGCTAATTGTTATTACAGGGAATATTCCTAGGGAGTAGACACGGGAAAATATGCTCGGAATTATTGGTGGAACCTCACTTCTTGAGTTCTCGTTCGGTGATTTAAAGAAAGAAATGGTCCATACTCCGTATGGATCATCAGAGGTACTTCTTGGTTCAGGTGTTGCGCTTCTTCTGAGACATCAGAACCGACGTGCTCCACATCAGATAGCCTATCGCGCTCATCTTTCAGCTCTTGCCATTCTGGGAGTTAACCGGATCATTGCTATAGGTTCGACAGGATCACTTCAATCTTCCATTTCACCTGGCTGTTTGGTAATTCCTGATGATTACATTACTCTCACCGGGTCGCCGACCATATTCAACCATTCGATAGGCCACATCAGTCCAGAATTTTCACATGAATTGATTAACTGCCTTACTGAAGCAGTACCGAATGCCCGTGTAGGTGGTACGTATATTCAAACTGACGGTCCTCGAATAGAGACCGTTGCCGAGATTAAATGGATGGCCGAAATTGCAGATATTGTCGGCATGACGGTTGCATCTGAAGCAACGGTGGCAAAGGAACTTGAGATTCCCTTTGCTGCTATCTGCACAGTAGATAACTACGCGAACGGGATCGCCAGTGAAGAAGTCACTTATGATCAGATCGTTGCAAATGCCCGGTTATATACGGAGCGGACCGGGTCAATGCTTGAGGCGATCATCTCCCTGTGTGCCTGAATCTGTGTGCAATTGCCTGGAAGTAAAAATTATTCCAGATTGAGAATAAGATAGGTTTTATCCACTCTGAAACATACCATATGGTTATTAATCAGTTACGAAGGAGGAAGAGAGATTGGCGTTAACGTCGATCCTGACTATTGGAGATCCACAACAATTTTCTAGTATAACTCGGTTATTCTCTGAAAATGGCGCGAAAGTGGATATCTACTCCGTCACTGATATCAAAGAAAGTTTTAAAAAACTGCAAACTACTCATATCGATGTCATAATCTCTGAATTTAACCTTGGACCCCAGAATGGGATTGATTTTATAACAAGGCTGAAAAAACAGATCCAATCAAGCCCTATATCAATCTTTATCGGTGATCAGGGCCCTGCTATAGCGAAAGAGGCACTTAAGGCAGGCATTGATTATTATTTCCAGAAGAACGGTGATCCCGAGTTCGAGAAGGTTTTGCTAAATACCTTCATCCGGCAGGTTGTAAAATGGAAACAGGCCGAAGAAGCCCATCAGTATGCAGAGACAAATTTTCACACGATAGTTGAGGCAACTGAAGATTCAATCTATATGGTCGACCGGCATTACCGGTATCTTTACATTAACACACCTCATCTGAAACGGCTTGGAATCTCTGGAGAAGAGTATGAATCAAAGATGTATCGAGACCTCCATTCTGAAGATGAGAATAAACGTTTTATCAATTCGATGAGTCAGGTTTTAACCCATAGCAACTTTTACCTCGAAGAGTACGAGAAAGAAGGAAGGTTCTACTATCGAAAGTTCATCCCTATCAAATATCAGTCCTCTTCCCAGGTTCTTGCAGTTACTGTAGTTTCAACAGATATCACCGACCGGGTTAGACTCGAAGACGAAGTAGCGAGGAGTGCATCCCTGACAACCGCTACTCTTGAGTCTACATCTGATGGAATATTTGTTGTTGATAGGGCAGGCAAGGTCATCAACTACAATCAGAAGTTCCTTGATATGTGGTATATTCCCGAAACAGTTATCGAAGAGAAGGATGAGGAGGTGATTCTAGCCTACCTTGAGGATCAATTAGAAGATCGGAACTCTTTCATAGAACGGATAAACTGGCTTAAGAATAACCCTGATAAGGATGCATTTGATGTTCTGGAGTTCCGAGATGGTAGGATTTTTGAGAGACTTACTCTTCCCCAGCGTATCGGAGGAACAACTGTTGGGAGAGTATGGAGTTTTCGTGATGTAACCCAGCAGCGGTCAACACTCTCAGCCCTGCAGATCACCCAGGCGAATTACCGGAGCGTGGTTGAATCTACCGGAGATTCGATCTATATGGTTGATCTCGATTCATGCTACATTTTCATGAATACATATCACCGCAAGAAACTGGGTGATCTCGCAGACAAGTACCTTGAACAGCGGATGCGGGTAATGCTACCTCCTGGTGAGGACAAACGGTTTGATGAGGCGATAAAACGTGTCTCAACCTCTAAAAAGATGTTCATGGATGAGATCCACTGGATTGGTCGTGATTACATCAGAAGGTTCAGCCCGGTCAAAGATGATGATGACGGAGAAGTCAGGGCGATTACAGTAGTGCTCACTGATATAAGTGAACGCAAAGCAGCAGAACAAGAGATTCGCAACTCTGAAGAACGTCTGAAGATCCTCTTTGATCATGCACCCGAGGCATACTTCCTTACTGATATCAAAGGAACTTTTGTTGATTCAAATCGTGCAGTGACAGAACTGACTGGTTTTAAAAAAGAAGATCTTCACGGTCGTAATATCTTTACGATGGGACTCATCGCTTCAATGCATATCACCAAGACTGCTGTACTATTTGCACGTAATGCTCTTGGAAAATCTACCGGGCCTGAAGAGATGACAATTCATCGTAAAGATGGATCAACACTCTACGCCGAGGTTGTAACCTATCCAATAAAGATCCAGGATCAGAGTCTGGTTATGACCATAGCTCGTGATATTACGCAGCGTAGAGAGGCAGAGGTAGCACTCAAAGAGCGTGAAGAACAGTATCGGCTCCTTGTTAATAATGCAAATGAGATAGTTCTTGTTCTTCGTGGTGGCACAATTATCTTCTCTAATCCGAAGGCATCATCAGTCATCAAGAAGACTCGTGAAGAACTGGCAGGTCATGAATTGGGATCCCTGGTTCATGCTGATGATACCGAAGTGGTTCAAAACCTGGTAGCAGAGGCAGCTAAAAGTGGAGCAATACATGCCGGGAATGTTATCCGAATGTATGATAATGCGGGTGACATCAGGTGGCTTGAGGTAGGTATGGTGGGCGTTACCTGGACAGAAGGGCCTGCATTGTTATTTCTAGGAAACGATGTTACTGATCGGAAGATAGCACAGGATGCACTGGTCCAGAGCAACAAAAAACTGAACCTGCTGTCAAGTATCACCAGACACGATGTACTAAACCAGATAACAATCCTGCTGGCTTATCTCGATCTCCTCAGAAAAAAGAACACTGATCAGAATCTGGTCCCTTTTATTGATAAACAGACTGAAGCTACCCAGGCGATAAGAAGTCAGATCGTCTTTACCAAAGAATATCAGGATGTCGGGGTGAAAGCACCACAATGGCAGAATGTTGGTGAGAAGATTCGGACTGCGAAAGAATTGCGCAAATGCGAGTTCATCGGGTGGGATGAAGGACTTGAAAGGCTTGAGATATTTGCCGATCCTCTGCTTGAGAAGGTTTTTTCAAATCTGATCTCAAATTCGCTGATGCACGGAGAACATGTTGACAATATCTTCTTTTCAACAGTTCAGAAGGATAGCGGAATCACGCTGGTTTATGAAGACAACGGTGTTGGTATTCCATCTAATGAGAAGAAAAAGATATTTGAACACGGATATGGTAAAAATACAGGTTTTGGTCTCTTCCTCTCAAGAGAGATTCTCGCAATCACCGGGTTGATGATTACTGAAAATGGAAATCCAGGCTCCGGTGCACGATTTGAGATCCAGATTCCTGCAAACGCTTACAAGCACATCTGAATGAAAACGTGGTTTTTCAAAACAAAAAGAAGAAGGAGAAAAACTGTAATTCAGACTCATTGTGCTTATCATTGTAAACGGTGTGTGTATTGT
>NZ_DATMYY010000165.1:0-3185 GCF_035560735.1 Methanospirillum sp. | reverse complement strand
AATGAAAGCCTCATTAAAGATCTCCTGGTGATATTAGATGACTTTGACCAGGCTTTACCTTCACTTGAAAAAGAACAGAACAAAGAGGGACTTTTGATGATCAGAAAAAAATTGATGAAAATTTTGAGTGAATATGGTCTTCAACCAATCGAATGTGAAGGGAAAAAATGTGATCCCAATTTCCATGAAGTTATCAGTAAAGAGAAATGTCAGCAGGAATCCGGCACAATTCTTGAAGATTTCAGTACCGGATACCTGTTAAAGACGAAGGTCATCAGGCCATCAAAAGTAAAGATTGCAGAATAAATTTCAGATAATGAAGGTGAAAACAATGGCAAAAGAGAAGATCATCGGAATTGACCTGGGAACATCAAACAGTGAAGCAGCCGTCATACTTGGCGGAAAACCTACTATAATTCCTTCAGCTGAAGGAGCCACGGTTGCTGGAAAGATGTTTCCCTCCTATATTGCGTTTACAGCTGAAGGACATCTTCTCGTTGGAGAGCCTGCCCGCAGGCAAGCAGTGAGTAACCCGGAAGATACGGTCACTGGTGCTAAACGGAAGATGGGCACCGAATATGCTTATAAGATTTCAGGAAAAGAATACACGCCTCAGCAGATCTCTGCATTTCTTCTGCAGAAGATAAAAAGGGATGCTGAGGCTTTTCTCGGAGAACCAATTACCAAGGCTGTGATCACGGTTCCTGCGTATTTCAACGATAACCAGAGAACAGCCACAAAAGATGCCGGAAAAATAGCCGGACTTGATGTGGTCAGACTTGTTAATGAACCTACAGCCGCTTCTATGGCATATGGTCTCGATCGCAGCGGAGAATATAAAATCCTCGTGTTTGACCTCGGGGGTGGGACGCTCGATGTTACCATCATGGAGTTTGGCGGTGGAACGTTCACGGTTCTTGCAACTGCAGGAGATACCCAGCTTGGAGGCACTGACATGGACAATGCTGTCTATGAATGGATTGCTGCCGAGTTTCAGAAACTCGAAGGAATCGATATAAGAACTGACAAAATGGCAATAACCCGGGTGAAAGAAGCTGCAGAAAAAGCAAAGATCGAGTTATCCAATGTAATCGAAACCGAGATCAATCTGCCCTATGTTTCCGCAACCCAGGCAGGACCCAAACATTTGTCGATGAAATTAAGCAGATCAAAACTTGAACAATTGGTTGAACCTATCATTAAACGCTGTATTCAACCTTTTGAACAGGCTCTCACTGATGCAAAATTAACAAAAGATGATATTCAGAAAGTAATTCTTGTTGGCGGACCAACCCGGATGCCGGTTGTTCAGAAATTTATTGAGGATCACATCGGTAAAAAATCTGAGAGGGGAATCGATCCAATGGAATGTGTTGCCATCGGAGCTGCGATTCAGGGTGCTATCCTTGGTGGTGAGATAACTGATATGGTGCTTCTTGATGTAACTCCACTCACCCTTGGTATCGAAACTATGGGAGGTGTGAGGACCGAATTGATTGCGAGAAATACCACTATCCCCACTAAAAAGAGTGAAAATTTTTCAACTGCTGCTGATTACCAGACTTCTGTAACGGTTCACGTTCTCCAGGGAGAACGTCCTATGGCGAGCGATAACGTCAGTCTCGGTCAGTTTAATCTGGTTGGTATTCCTTCGGCTCCCCGTGGGATTCCCCAGATTGAAGTAACCTTTGATATCGATGCATCAGGTATTCTAAATGTGTCTGCTAAGGATCTTGGGACCGGCAAAGAACAGAAAATGACCATAACGGCTTCGATAAAACTTCCTGAAAATGATGTCAAGAAGATGGTTAATGAAGCAAAAAAGTTTGAAGAAGATGATCGGAAACGGAAAGAGGATGTCGAAATCAGGAACTCAGCTGATTCATTGCTCTATACCGCTGAAAAAACAAAATCTGATCTTGTTGATAAATTAGGTCAAGAACACATCGATACGATAAATGCTGCTATTTTGGCAGTGAAAACAGCATTAGAGGGAAAAGATAGTACTCGAATCAGGACAGAGACTGACAAACTCCAGAAAGTTCTCGGTGAAGCCGGATCTGCTGTGTATCAGAATTCAGCCTCAACATCGCAAAAACAGGGAGAGGGCCAGTGTAATTCTTCTGGATGCGATCAGACAGGCCAGGAATCCAGTTCACCGGATGGAGAAAAAGTGGTTGATGCAGATTTTAAGGTCAAGGATTAAGGGTAAGGTCTCTCGCGAACATCATGGCTAAAAAGGATTTCTATGAGATCCTGGGCGTGAAAAAGGATGCGTCACAGGATGATTTAAAAAAGGCATTCAGGCATCTTGCCAGAAAATATCATCCTGATCTCAATCAGGGGAGTAGCGAAGCCGAAGAAAAATTCAAGGAAGTAAATGAAGCATATCAGATCCTGAGCGATCCAAAGAAAAAAGTCCAGTACGATCAGGTAGGTCATGCTGATTATAAACCTGGAGAGTATACACAGGCTAAACCTCCCAGTTATGATGATCTGTTCAGAGATTTTGGTTTGGGAGATATCTTTGATGCATTCTCAACCGGCACTGCAAGAGTTCAAAACAGGGCCGGAGCGGACCTCAGATATGATATAGAAATCTCTCTCACTGACGCTTTTTACGGAACAAAAAATACTGTTTCAGTTCCTCACCAGAGTATTTGTTCATCATGTCAGGGAATAGGAGCTCAGCCCGGGTTTTACCGGACCTGTACCACCTGTAATGGGACCGGGAAAATCAGGAAAGTTCAGAAAAGAGGTGCTCAGCAGATGATGAATATTGCACAGTGCCAGGTATGTGGTGGAAACGGTGTTATCATCGAAAAATTCTGTGAAACCTGTCATGGAAAAGGAATAATTCAAAAAACCAGGAAACTTGAGGTTTCCATTCCACGGGGTGTTGAGGATAAACAATATTTACGGATTGCCGGTGAAGGAGAAGCGGGAGAGAACCAGGGACCACCGGGAGACTTGTATGCTATTGTCCATATAAAAACAGATTCCGCTTTTGAGAGACAGGGGGCTGATCTGTATAGTTCAACCACAATCGGAGTGAAGACAGCCATACTTGGGGGTGAGATCACTGTTCAGACAATTACAGGGTCAGCATCACTGAAAATTCCCCCTGGAACCCAGAGTCATACCCTTTTTCGACTCAGAGAACAAGGGATGCCATACTTGAATAG
>NZ_DATMYY010000164.1:0-3593 GCF_035560735.1 Methanospirillum sp. | reverse complement strand
CCATTATATATCGGAGTGCTTCTCCCTCTCAATGGACCAGAAGGGCAACCATTGTATAACGCCCTTATGTTATCTCAGAACCAGATCAATGAAGGAGGAGGGATTGGTGGAAGACCGGTTACGTTGATACTGCGGGATACCAGTACAGGGGATCTCATGAAATATGCAGAGGACCTTGCAAAGGATCCACGAATCAAGGTTGTAATTGGACCGTATTCTTCAGATGATCTCTTTGCTGTTGCTGACCTATTTATAAAAAAGCAGAAAGTCCTCATATCTCCATCTGCATCATCTGATGAGATCTACCGGGCATTTTCAGGGAGTGGTTCAGTCTGGAGAACGGTATCAAATGACGGTGATATTACTTCAGAGCTTCTGCAACATATCAAACAAAACGGGGGGAAAAATGTTGCCCTGCTTACCATAAACAGCACGTATGGCAATACCTTTTATGACTGGATTCCCTATTGGGCGATTGAATATAATATTACTATCACAGGCGAAGAAAAGTATTCAACACCGGATGAGATTCCCGAGGCTGTCAACCGGTTATGTACACTACGACCTGATTACCTTATATTTGTTCATTCTGGATCAGGGAATGAGATAAGCTCTGCCATTGACATGCTTGAAGAACTAAACACTTCTGTCATTCCATATTTTATATATCCTACCGTTGATAAAAATGGACAAATCCTTGTGCGACCTGATGCTGAAGATCAACAGAAGATTCTCGAATCAGGACTTTGGAATATTAACAATATCAGCGTTCTTTCTACCATAATTCCGGATAAGACTCTCATGCTCATGTCCAAAGAATGGGATCCGGACTTTTCAAAAGAGTACAAGATATCAAAATATGGTCAATCTGATTATGCTCCTGAGGTCTATGATGCCCTGCTGATCGCCTCCGGTGTCATGGCCCGTATTACTGCATATCCTTTAAAATCTCCTATGAATGCAGCATTATCTATCCTATCCAATGAATCAGGCGACCTCATGCCCAGGACAGAGGAGGGATTTCAATCAGCATTCAAGCAGATTCAACAAGGAAAAACTCCGGTCTTTACCGGTGCAACCGGTCCACTCACGTTCAAATCTGAAGGAACTGACCGGTGTGTCCCCTGGTATGGAACCTACCGCATGGAAGACGGCAAGATTGTCTCAGATCCTGTACTCCAACAGAACCTGATTAAATCAGATAATAAATCAGGGCTTGCCGATAATTCAACCGATGTATCATCAATTCAATTCCAAAACATAACCAAAGGAGATTTCTGGGCAGTAATTGGAGCCTTTTCCCGGGAATGGGCGAATTACCGCCATCAGGCTGATGCTCTTACCATGTATGAGTATTTGAAATCCCAGGGAGTTTCAGATGATCATATTATTCTGCTCGTTTATGACGATATACCAACAGACAAAAAAAATATCAGACCTGGCGAGGTATATCATAAACCAGGGGAAGAGGAGGTCAGGATACGGGCAATTCCTGACTATATAGGTGAAACTGTTGATAAAAAGACACTGATAGATGTTCTTTTAGAAAAGGCTGAATCTGATGGAAGACCACTTCTTCAATCAGATGAGAATTCAACCGTGCTGGTATATCTTTCATCACATGGAGTTCAGGGAGGAGATCTGTTACTTGGTAATGATAGTGAGATTACACCAGTAGAATTCGCTTCAATTGTAGACGAGATGAAAGAGAAAAAAGTTTTTGGGCGAATGCTCATGGTTTTTGAATCCTGTTTTAGTGGGAGTATTGTTGATTCAATAAAAACACCGGGTGTCATTGTAATGACTGCTTCAGCAGCAAATGAGACGTCAAAAGCTGCATCATATGACTCTGCTCTTTCAACCTGGTTATCAGATGAATTCACCACAGAACTCATTACCAGACTAAATAATTCTGATTCATCTGTAACGCTTCGTCAGCTCTTTCACCAGATATATTACCATGTCAGATCTTCGCATCCTACGATTTCTATGCAAAATGCATCATTGGACATTCCGGCAGAACTCTTTTTTGGCGGGGCGTAACATGACAAACTCTGCGATCTACAATGTCCGGTTGACAGACATCAGGGAGAGTGTATGCTCCAAGGTAATGTCCATTAGGATGAAAATGAGTCAATTATTCAACCGTTCTCATATAGCAGGACAAAAAGAATCACCATATAATGAGCACTTCAGTGATGTCAACCATTTTTCATATATTCAATTGGTTTCGACTCTTGCTATCCTTATCATTCTCTCTATCATCATCATTCTTACTATCTTCCCCGCCTTTATCACCGCCCCGCTTCCTGTCCCTGCTCCGGAACATAACACTATCACCTGCGGAGTAATCCTCCCTTTGAGTGGAGATTTAAGTACTATCGGTACTGATATCCTGCATGGCATTGAGGTCGCGGCCGATGAATTCAATACCGGTGATACAGCAGACGGGCGAAAAATTACCCTTCAAATTAAAGATGACAAGGGAGATCCAAACCTGTCACATGCTCTTTTTCAGGAGATGCAACGTGAGGGAGTTCCTGTAGTTATTGGATCATATTCCACAAATCTCACGCTCAAGATGGCTGAAGAGACAAAACAAGTCGATAGTTCTGTTCTTCTCTCTCCCCAGGCAAATGGAGAGGCATTGTATGGGATCTCTCCCCGGTTTTATCAGATTAATCCACCCATTTTCTATCTGGCTGAATTTATAGGAAAATGGGTCTCATTTTCTTCTGACCGGGTTGCTATCCTTTACTGCGATGACGAGTATGGACGGTCAGTCATGAACAATATTGCGTCAGATCTTACCAACCGATCCATTCCAGTTTCTACAAAAAAGCCGATTAATCGTGATGATACTGATTATGCTGCTCTATCTCATTCAATCCTAGATAGTGCACCAGATACGATTATTCTCATTGTATATGATAATCGTCAGATCCCCATCATCAGAAATCTGTCAGAGGCAGGATTCCGGGGTCAGGTGATATTGTCTGAGTCAGGGCTTATGAACAGCCTGGAGAAGGAGAACTCTGATGTGCTCTCAAAGTTTTCCCTTTTCACGATAGATTCCTATACAAACCTGGTTCCAGGGATACAATCTGAACATTTTGTTTCGGGATATCAGAAGATGTTTCATCAGGATCCCACAAGGACTCTTGCTGGATATGGATATGATTCCATGAAGGTTGTAATAGAGGCCTTGCCACCTGCTTGTGATACTCATACTTTAACAGCTGAGACCATCAGGAAAGGATTAGAAGCCTCCAGGTATTACGGGGTTAGTGGTCCAAAAGTCTTCGATTCTCACCATGCTGCTGGTTCAGCCCAGGACAGATGGGTATTTAGGGATGGAAAATTTGTTCTGATGACGACATCACTTGTGTAGAGGTTGTACCACCGGTTATGAGAAATTGATTGAGGAAAAGTAATCTGAAGAGAATATCATCTCCTTTTCATGTGATTGTAATCGAACCGATGGTCAGGTTTATAATACCAGAAGTAGTTCATAGGGTGTCTGGCAAAACGATGTATTTCTGATACCAAATACCATTGAACTTAGAGAAACTATCAGAAACTGGGCCCATGAT
>NZ_DATMYY010000163.1:0-3599 GCF_035560735.1 Methanospirillum sp. | reverse complement strand
GTATACCCAAAATGGGGTGAAGTAACTGAATGACAGATCAAATCAACGTGAAAGATGTCCCTCCGGAGATCGATGCGATTTTCGAGGACCTCAAGAAGAAGGGATTCACCAAGAGGATGGTAGTATTTGCCGCAGTCTATCGATTTCACGATTATGCGAAGACGAATTTACCAGAAGCCAGCGCATTGGCGTTAGCGTTGAAAGCTTGAGAGCATTCGAGAAAAAAACAGGATTCGTGATAATATGAATTCAAATGAAAAAGAATCCCGGCCCATTATCGGCGCCAACCAGATTACAGACCGGGATATTACAAAGGTATCGACTGACGGCGACATAACCCTTTCTGAACCCTGCCGTGTATTTGGCAGACTCATTAGATCAGAAACCAGCCCAGTAACCGGATACGCGATCCTCCGGGAAGAGAAAAAGAACCGGCCAGAAAGTGAGGATGCAATCAGGGGGCTGATTTGAATGTTATCTACAACTCCAGATGAGTCAGCCTGGTTTCATACCCCGAAATGCAGGTCCGTGAGAGGTGAGCGATTCAATCGAGAAGACCTCATCCAGGCTCATAAGGCATCATATCCAGCCGTTCCCTTCGTACTCTTCAAGGCGGTCATGGTCGAAGATCGAGGGATTATTCTAGAGGAGGATGGAGAATGACTTCCATTGGCACCTGCAGGACGTGTCAGTTTGCCCGCCTGGGGCGTTGGGCAGTTGCAAGGCCCGGTGAAGGGGTCACTCTTGTATCCTATATCAGACGTGGATGTCCGGCAGGATGCGAACCCGGTCTGAACACCTTCTGGCAGAGGAGGGCGGCAGCATGAAGTTCAACTCGTCCAAGACTACGATATCGGTTCGAGATGAATTTTTTGACGATTTCACGAATTATATGGCTACCAAGGTCCCGGACCTACAGAGATGGGCAAAGAACAAAAAACGGGCTACTGAGTATGCAGTAGAATGTGCCATAAGAGACCATTCTGAATGGTTTGAATTTAGTTTTTGCAATTTCAGTAGAACCCCAAAATTCTACGGCAAAGACCCCGAATTTTACATCCAAGAAAGAGTATCAAGTGGCCTTGCCTTAATGGAGCCATCAGCATGATGTCTGATGTAGCCCTTACCCGTGCTCATGAGATGTGGCTTCAGCCTCCTGATGTATCTCTGGAACTAGAAAGATGGATCGAGGCACAGGGGAAAAAGAAGGATCTTCTCAAAACTGCTGATGCAATCCTCGAAGATCTCCCATACGCCGGCCTGAACTCGTTCACGGAGTTGTATGAGGCTTCAGAATCTCTGATCGTTGCTACTGAGACGATCAAGAAGATTCGAGAACAATACCTCAAATTAGACGAAGAATACCCCGCAGACAAATTTGAATCTGGTCCGGAGGTGGTGGTATGACACCTGACGAAAATGAACTCATCAAAGTATCTGATGAGTATTATCGAATTGGAGATACCGGATGGGGTATTGAATTCATTAATGGGCTGTATAAAGGATGGTTTGTTTCAGGTCAGGGTCAATATTTGCCCGTAAAAGGGGGTCGAAGTGTAACCTGGCAATTTGCATGCCATCACAATCTTCCTGATTATGATTTTCTATTTCCATCCATAGAGGAAGCCTATAATTCCTGGATTAATTTCAATTATGAAGGAAGGCCTGTAGGGGGTAAATTATGACACAGGTCGGCCTCTTTGATCAAATAGCCGAAGAAAAAGCCGTGAAGTTTCATGAGGGTGATGATCCACTTACTGACTTAATTCTCGGGATAACTTCCCAGGTTGATACCGCCCTCGATAACCTCTCTGTGCTCCTGATTGACGGTATTGATGATACCCTCTATGATTCAATGCTCCTCTCTGACTCTGCCCGTAAACTCATTGAACTCTCTAATGTCCTGAAGAAAGGTGCGGACAGTATGAACAAAAAGTCAGGGCAGATCCTTGAAGACGCCTACAAGAGAGGGGACTATCGGGATGGAAACCTGGCAGTGGAGAAAGAAGACATCACCGGTAATCAACGACCTAATACTGCCCTTCTCAAAAAAGAAAGGCCTGATCAATACAAACTTCTCCAGGTCCAGAAACTCGCGAATTTGAAACTCAATTATGATGAGTCTGTGAAGGAAATTGAGGACAATTTCGTACCGACTCTTCAGGAAATTAAAGGCCTCCTTAAGAAATACGCTAAAAACTATCTTTTACCGGGAGAGAAAACCGGGGAACGCTACGTCTTGAAAGTCATACTCCGGGAAGGTGAGCGAGCATGAAACTCGAGTATCACCAGACAACAACATCAATTGAAATATCTACCCCTATTCCTTCCCGACTATCCGACCAGGTGGCAGATATTATGTCCAGGTCCCAAATCCGGCCGATGGGTATTGAAGGTGGATCTGGCTGGTGCATTGACTGCCATGCTGGCACTTTACTAATCATCATCCCGATTAGAAGAGCAAAAGAGATCGGTGACATCTTGTTCAGGCTTGCTCTCTTGGTCCCAGAATTTCAGACGGGGTTAGAATATCAAAGAATGGTTCAGGAAGTGATCTGAATGCAGACCGCTTTGCAGACTTCCAGAACCGGGTGGAGAACTTCAAAGGCCGGTAGAAAATATCACATTTTCCTCAACCCTGAAAAACCCGTGTGTGGCAGGAGGATGATAAACATCTTCCTGGCCGAAGCAGTGCTCGATCCTGGCCAGCGGTGCAAACGATGTATCAGGTCTCTGAAAAGAATGGGGGTGCAGGCCTATGAGTGACCGGGGCAGTCAAATCACGATGCAGGTTATCCGATTACACTCAATAGGGGAGCATGAACTCGCAGAAGATATAGAGCGAGTTCAGAGAAGGAACGGCTATGAACCTGACCAAATCACTATGTTCCATCTGTACGGGGTGGTGATATGAGTGCAGCAGCAGCATTTTCCCCTCTTTCCGGGACAATCACCAGGCTTGAAGGGAATGCCATCGTCATAGGAAAAGACAGTCTGTTCATCAACGATGCTGACGTTTCCTTGGTGAAGGTCTTTGATGATGTAGAGTATGAGAAAGAAGGGTCAAACCTTAAAAAGGTAACAAAAAAGGATTCAGCGCCTTCAACAACAAAGGAAACAAAATCTGGAGGAGGGAAGATCATACAGATTGATCCCTCTAAACCGTACTTGGAATACTCTTTCTTTTACCAAGGAAGCCCAGTCTCATCCAAATTTTACAACTTCACCGAGAACGTCAAACAGAAATTGTCTCAATTCAATGTAGGAGATGAAATCTCTGTTTCATTCTCAAAAGTTGGAGATAAAAAGATCCTAGAGGATATCGGTCCCAAACAGGCAAAAAAGGGAGGAGGATCTGGTGGATACAAAGCAGATCCAATTATCGACCTTATTAAGAATTTCTCTATCCTTCATGAGGCAGTTCTCGATAAAGCAGAAAAGTGGGCCGAGTTTGCACATTTCAATAAACTAACATCGGAAGAAAGAGAAGACGGTTGGAAGTGGATTCAAACCACCAGTATCACAACCAGTTCTGATATTTACCTCGAAATAGAGAAGAAACATAAATTTTCAGGAGGGTCTCCATGACTCTCTCAAAG
>NZ_DATMYY010000162.1:0-2122 GCF_035560735.1 Methanospirillum sp. | reverse complement strand
TGTTATAGATATTGCGTCCCATTATCCCGGGGATATCAACATTTAGAAGGATAAGATGCGGCTGGCTGGCATATGCCATTTTCAATGCAGTAGCTCCCGTATTTGCAGTGAGAAATGAATATGATGGGGAAAGAAGATCGTGTAATACTTCTTTAATTTCGGGGTTCTCATCCACAAGTAAGATGACTATTTGACTTCGAACCTGCTCACAAGAAGGTATATCTTTTTGTTTTGTGTCCTGATTCGGAGAGCATTCACTTATTTTAGTACCTGTTCTATCAGACTGACATGGTTGTTTCTGAAGAGGAAGTTTAAGTTGAAACACTGTTCCTTTCCCGGGAGTGCTTGTAGCAGAAATTGTGCCCTGATGTGCTTCAATAATTCCTTTTACAATAGAAAGGCCAAGTCCGGTCCCTCCAGCCAGAAATTCATCCTTTCCACTCCGGTGTGCTGTTATATCCCGGACCTGGAAAAACCGCGTGAAGACTTGCGAGATATCCTTTGGATCTATTCCTATTCCCGTGTCTTCAACTTCACAGACCAGAGAATTATGTTCTAAATACGTGCGGATGGTGATAGTTCCTTTGTCTGGTGTGAATTTGATAGCATTATCAAGGAGATTAATAAATACCTGGGTTATGCGATCCTGATCACCAAAACACTGTGGAAGATTGTCATTAAGTTCGAGATTGAGAGTTTGTCCCCGCTTTTCGAGTGAAAGCGAGAGTTCTTCAGCAACTTCTTTTATTGTTGAATTGATGTAAAACCAGTCCTGAAGTAAGACCAGTTTATTCTCTTCAATTCTGGATATGTCTAGTATTTCACTAACAATCCGACTGAGTCGATCAGCATTCCGGGAGATTATCTCTATTATCCGGTGATGATCTTCCGGTGCATTCCACCGTGTGCCATCAAGAAGGAGATTTAAATACCCTTTCATGGCGATAAGCGGTGTTCTCAGTTCATGTGATGCGATTGAAATGAACTGTGATTTCAGAACATCCATCTGCTTGAGAACACGGTTTGCCTCTTCAAGTTCAATGGTTCGTTCCCTGACTTTCTTATCCAGTTCCTGATTCAGGCGGGCTAGTTCATCAGATAGTTCTTCCAGTTCGAGATTTTTTATCCCCAGTTGTTCGGCATACTGAGTAACCTCCCATTCGTACAATTTTTTATCGGTGATATCAAATTGAATGCCGATCATCCGGACAGGATCCCCATTACTATCAATCAGGGCATTTGCACATGTTTTGATAAACCTGATGCTATCATCGGGCCATACAATTCTGAACTCAGCATCAAACGGTTTTTTCCCTAGAATGGCACTATCCAGCTCTTCGCGTATCCGGGCTTTATCATCAGGATGGATCTTTGAGACCCAGGAATCCGGGGTTGAACCGAATTCTCCATGTGACAAATGATATAACCGAAACATGGCGTCATCCCACTTGAGCTGATCTGTAACCAGATCCATGTCCCATATTCCAAACTGGGATGCATTTGTCGCCATCATCATGCTCTGGTTGAGCAATCGGATTTCGTCTTCAGCCTGCTTCTCCTTTGTGATGTCACGAATAGTGGCCTGTAGATATGTGATATCACCCGGAGTCATCCTTGTGAGGAGGATCGTTGAAGGGAAATTTTGCCCGTTTAGTCTTTTGATGGTCCATCTGAAGAAATGAGATCCATTTTGCAGGGCAGTTTCTATCATCTCTCTGGATTTTTCTGCTGATTCACTTCCATCTGGTTGAAGTGGCGGGGAGAGATCGGCTAACCCAAGAGAACAACATTCCTCTCTGCTTTTAACATGGAACAGGTCCAGGGCTGCCTGATTACATACAAAAAATGTCCAGGAAGGGGGTTTTAAGGTGATGATTGCATCATGGGATCTTTCAAAGAGATCCCTGTATATCTGCTCACTCTCTCTCAGGGCCTCTCCTGCTCTCCCATAATCCTGTGCCTCTTCTCCCATTCTCTTGCGTCCGGAAATCGTTTAATCGAGAGGAATGTGTTGATATTCTATAAGATGGTTAGATTTTCTTTCTGTTTTGTACACAGGTAATGGCTCCAGAATTCTGTAATCTGGTTTCCTGGTTTTCAGTAATCAGGGACGGTATTAATC
>NZ_DATMYY010000161.1:0-2134 GCF_035560735.1 Methanospirillum sp. | reverse complement strand
TCCTCAAGCAGCCGGAGCCCTCCGTGATATCCGACATATGAACTGCACATGATTAGTCTCTCCTTAATTGGAGCAGATACTGCCAGGAAGTTGCCATGAAGTTCTTCTGCTAATTTTTTCTCAAAGATACTCCCGATAATGAGAGGTGGCCCAAAATAATCATTCTTCCTGATATCCTGATGAATAAGGTAGCCATCTGTTGAAAAGATGACCTCTGCCTCAATTCCATATGCATACTCGGCAAACATCTTTCTGATCCGGTCCTGATGTTCTGAAGGAGTACCATCTGTTATATACTGTTTCTCTGGCACGAGTCCGAAATCATTCACCAGAAACCGGGATATTGCAAGGGCATCAGCTGCATTTGACACGAGAGAGAACCGTCGTGACATTGTCCGGTTCTCAAGAAATACATCTGATGTCCGTTCGATGTAATAATAAAACTCTTGCTCATGTTTTTCGATAACCGATTCAATAATGCCTGGATCCACTTCTGCAAATGCTCCTACTGTCCGAAGAAACTTTCCTGATTCATATGCCCCTATAGGCACGCATGGGTAATGGAGGAATGGAGTTCCAAATAACGTATTGAGAGTTATGACATTTTTGAGTCCAACCCATGGGGAAACAAGGAGATTAAACTGAGCAGCAGGAATCTTATCAATATTTTGGACTCCTCTGGTTTCACCAAATATCGTGTTTGGTATAAGGCCAATCTCGATGAGCAATTTCTCGAGTTCACGGATATTTCCGATCCAGAAAGGATCATACGAAGGAACAGGCCCCCATATATTTACAAGCCCTTTTATAGTCTCCTGCTTTGGTTTTTTGGTAAGGTACTGGTTACATATGGCATCAATTACCCATTCATGCCCTTCAAGATTTGTTCCCTTGAATCCAGCGGTTTCTACGTATATTACCGGCTTTTCGCTTTCTGAAAATTTCTTTACCACTGAGATGATGTCATCGCCCACGATCTCAGTAGTACATCCGGATAGAACAACAAACAAATCACCGTCAATGACCCTGAGTGCATGTTCAATAGTCTCGCTGAGACGGTCTTCACCACCAAAGACGATCTCTTTTTCAGAGATATTGGTACACGGGTAGATCTGGGGAGAAATGTATCCTGAATCACCGTTACTCCCTGCAATACCTCCTGCCAGTTTCGCTGCACATCCAGGACCGGCATGCAAAATTGGGACGCCCCGGTGAATTCCCTGCACTGTTTGCATGGCTCCTAGAGCACAGACATACCTCGGCTGATCAATAAGTTTTGGCATCTTATTCATCCCCTGGTGTAAGGAAGTGATCATTTTTTTGTGAGAACCACCAGTCTGTGTACGGAAGTTTGACCCTTTTTGAGAGGTTATCTGTAAAACTGCGGTTGGTTACCACATCCAGCACTGAATATGCAAACTGAAGCAGACCTGCGTATCCGAAGATAGTATACTCATCGTAGATACATAAGGCAGGAATTCCAAGTTTCATAGCCCATACTGTTGATCCGGTATGTCGTGAAAAGAAGATGTCAGGTTTGATGGTATGGAGGATATGCACCAGTTCGTGATTCTGGAGATCACATACATTGAGTGGAAAATTATTCGGAGAATGAGTAGCGAGGTAGTCAAAGGATTCCGGGATCTTCCCATTATCATACTGATGATCAAAATGCCATGCTGCAGAGTACACAACTTCGATCCCAAGTTCCTGTAGCGTCCTGGTGGTATTGAAATTAAATCCTGGACCCATGGCAACAACGGCCCTGATGCCTGATAATTTTTGCTTTACTGCCTCTATTTTGGGAAGATACACTCCCCGTTCCCGTTCAATATACTCTTCAACTTCTTTCTCTTTTCCAAGTGTTTTACCAATTCCCCTGAGCCAACTTTCGAACCCTGCGATTCCGTGTGGCTGAAGGGATGATATGTATGGAACTCCGTACTGCTCTTCAAGAGCTGTTCCAAGATATGTACCAAGTGTTCCACAAGTGCTGACCGTTGCTGCTGATTCAGATATTCTGGATAACTGCTCAATCGTTGTGTTTGATATGATAAACAGAGGTTCAAATCCGAATTCATTGAAAATTGCAGTTATTTCTCTCCTTGCACTGCCGTAGAAGTTGATTATATTA
>NZ_DATMYY010000160.1:0-11999 GCF_035560735.1 Methanospirillum sp. | reverse complement strand
TCTCTGATCTGATCGTGAGGAAGATTGGTCCGCGGACATCAACCTTTCTGTTATTGTCAGTAATATATCTCATGGCATAAGGAGCGATCTTCAGGTTTATATCCCCTGGGAGCCGGGCCATTTTATACTGCACCGTCGTTCCCTCGCCACACATTGCTGCCATCTCAATAGATGCCACAGCACCTGCAGCAGCTGCCTGCAAGAATGAGAGACCTGCAGGAATTCCTTCTTTTCTGACAGTTGCAAACTTTTCTGTGTCCGGTACCCCAAGAATCGAACCATTATGAGCAAATATCTCATTCATGCAGGCAGGCCCGAGGAGTTTTGCCCCTTCTTCAGGCTCTTCTATATGGACAGAGATATTTTTACCAGAGATCTCCCCTTCCCATGCTTTGAATGAGCATGGACCTATCGCAGTTGCATTCGGAAGGGCTGCATCACAGATCGCACGAACAATCTGACGACCGGTTGCCGACGGTTCCTTTTCCAGAGCAACTGCCCGGGCGAGATCAGAATCTGAATACTGCCGGGGAGCAAACTGGGGAAAGCACATCTCGCGAACATCATTTGATCCGGAAGCGATCATTGCAAGCCGCTCTACTCCGAGACCGAGATTCATGACCGGGACACCGATTCCATATCCTGCCAGGGAAGATGGAGAGTAGATACCAAAGGTCGCGACCTCCACCCATCCATGTTTGGGATGAGAAGCATATACTTCAGTCTGGGTATCAGGCATGTAGTATTTTGAACGTTTGTCATCGGGTCTGAATTCAAAGTCAGTATACCCGAATGATGACAGTAATGCCCGGGCAACTGCTTTGCCATCCTCCATGGTGACATCCTCTCCTGCAACAACACAGGATGCCGAGTGGTAACTCATCAGTCGCTGAGCATCTTCGGCCTGTTCCCTGCGGAAACACCGATCTATCGAGAAAAGCATGATCGGATGGGGAACCTTCTCCCAGATAGAACCGAGCGTCTGAAACCAGCCGCTGGTCATATGAGAGCGGAGAGTCTGGCGGCCAGATTCAGGTTTCAACTCACGGAATTCAGGGAAGACCTGATCAAGAATCTCAACGACCAGTGCATCATCGGTCTTGAGAACTGCTGCAAGTTCATGTGTCAGGTCATCACCGTCAATTTCTGACTTCTTGTAGGCATGCAGAGTTTTTCTGAGTGCCTCTTCATCATCCACGGATACCTGACGGCCGATGATTCCTGATATCTTCTCTATCTGATCCTTCCCGATCCCGACATTCGGCCTTGGAAGCCCGCCAAGATAGAAGACACGATCAAGCACTGCCATGGCTTCTGGACCGAACTGGCGGTAAACCTCCTGCTCATCAACAATGATCGGGTTTTCTGCCTCGTCAAAGCCCATCGCAAGGTATGTCTCACGAAGTTTCTGGATCGTTGCAAATACCGGATGAGGGGTTGCACGCCTGTACTGAAGCCTCGGATATGTTCGATCTACTGACGGAGGCGTAAGGACTGACGGGCCTGCATGCCATGCAGCCTCATAATCTTCCTTTGCCCGCTGTTTGAACTCTTCAATATCAAATCTCATACTATCCTCATGCGTTCTCGATCTTCTCAAGACAGATGACCCGGGACTGGGAGTTTTCCCCTTTTATGGTGTAGTCACAATGTGGAAGGATCGTCTGGGCAAATGCCTCGATCTCAGCATGAAGAGGCATATGATTGATTGTGAGACGACGCTGGCTAAATCCCACATGCATATACGATTTCACCTCAACAAAGGAAGCACCGCTCTCCTGAATCAATCTGGCATACCCTTCAGGATCATGGTCATTGATCCCTTTAACGAGCGTGATACGAATTGCAGTTCTCGCCCCCTGATCCGCATCCTTCCCAAGTGATACCAGACTTTCCTGCAGCCGGTCCCAATAGTCTTCAAGTGGCTGGGCAACTTTCAGGTAGGTTTCCCTGTCGGTTGCTGTAAGTGAGACATACTTCTGGAACGGTCTGCATGCTTTGAGTTCTTCAGGGTTCGTTCCGTTTGATACGAGGAAGGTTGTACATCCCTTCTGATTAAGCATCTCAATCAGTTCAGGCAGATATGGGTACAGGGTCGGTTCACCTGAAAGGGAGATCGCAACCTGATCTGGATTGATCGCTTCATCCCATCGCTGGGGAGTAACTTTCGGAGAGATCTTGTACCCGGCAAGCCCTTTCTTCTGCAAAAACGGTATCTTCTTTACAATATCTGCCGGAGGAAGATCTTTTTCTCCCGGATGTTCATGCTCAAATGAACGCCAGCAGAAAAGGCACCGGTGGTTGCATTTAAGTGTGGGAGTCAGCTGAACACACCGGTGGCTGGAGATACCATAAAACTGGTGCTTGTAACACATCTCTCCCCCTGTCAATGCCCTTTTACACCAGAGACAGGGTTTGAGCGAAGCAGAAGAGGATGGATCAAAGAAGAGATATCCCATCCTTCGGAGGGAAATCTCAGGGCTGTGACCGTTTGGAATCTTACATCGCGCGGAGCGCATCTATCCCCAGTGTTTCAAGAGCCTCTTTCAGGGTGTTCCTGGTTGCCTCAACCAGAGTAAGACGTCGGTCCCTCACGGTTCCCTGTGCCTTGAGAACCGGCTCTGCATGATAGAATGAACCAAAAACGTCTGCAAGCTCTCGGGCATATATTGCCAGCAGATACGGTTTCAGTTCAGTGACTACCTGATCGATAACTTTGGGGAACCGGGCAATTTTTTTGGCCAGTGCTATCTCACCGTCACCTTCGATCTCATAACAGTGGGGGAACTCTCCAGCTTTGTCAAGAATACTACAGGCACGGGCATGAGCATACTGAATGTACGGGCCACTCTGTTTTTCAAAGTCAAGTGCTTCTTTCCAGTCAAAGACTGTGCTCTTTTCTGGAATGGTCTTGACAATATCGTATCGTATTGCTGCTGCTGCGACCCCTTTGGCAATTGTTTTGCGTGCCTCTTCATCAAGTTCAGGGCGCCGTACTGTTACCTCTTCCATTGCCCGCCGGCCTGCTTCTTCGATCAGTTCATCAGCAGAGATGAACGTTCCCCTTCTGGTACTCATGGAACCTTCAGGGAGAGAGACAAACTCAAAGAAGACGATCTCCGGGACAGTCTCACCAAGCAGATCCATGGTTGCCTGCAGTTGCCTGCCGATGAGTTTGTGATCAGCACCCAGAACATCGATCACCCGGTCAAAGTTACGACCTTTCCAGATGTGAAACGCGATATCACGGGCAGCATACACACTGGTTCCATCTGATCGCCTGAGGATGTACTTCTTCTCAAACCCGTACTTTGTAAGATCTAAAGCAAGTGTCTCCTCATGGACTGCTTCAGGCATGTGACCGATTCGGCCCAGTATCTTGCTGGTATCCCCGTTTCTGACAAAATCACTCTCAAACACAAACCGGTCATGGTGGGCATGGAGTCCGGCAAGAGTCTCCTTGAATCCCTCAAGGCACCGCCTAACCGGGCCTTTGAATCTGCGGATAATCTCATCATCCCCATCCTCAACCTTTTTCATCAGAGCATCGATTTCAGTGGTGAGCGATGGATCAGCGGTAAGATGTTTGTTTGCCTCGATGTAGACATCGGCGATCAGATGATCGCCTTTTCCCGGCCCATACACATCAGCATGCTGTCTGTCAATACCCCAGGCAACGATTGCAATCTGCCGGCCCATATCGTTGACATAATACTCCACTTCCAGTGGATACCCTGCCTTGCGGAAACACCGGGCCAGGGTATCTCCTATGATAGTGTTCCGTATATGACCGACATGAAGCGGGCCGTTCGGGTTCGCACTTGTGTGCTCAAGAACAACACGGACACTCTTTGGGGGAAGATTCCCATACCCGGGCTTGACTGCAGCTTTCAGAACATCTGCGCAGTAACTCCCCTCAAACGTGAAGTTGATGTACGGCCCGGTGGCCTCGGTACGGATATTCAGATCTTTGAGAAGACGATCTGATATGGCATCGGTAATCTCCTTGGCTATCTGGGCGGGAGCCATCCGCTTCTCTTTTGCCATGGCAAACGCCACGGTTGATGCAAGATCTGCATGTTCTCCACCATCAACCAGGAGAACATCTTCCCTACCGGTATACTCTTTGAGTACTCCGGCAACCTGTTCGCACAAGGAAATGTACATTAAAACCCTGTCCTGTATCTGAGTATTGCGGCTATCCCGCCAAACGCACTATATAACTGAGACCCTTCCTCAAAATCATCGGATATGATTGAAACATTGCTGTTGCTCTGGTCAGCAAGTTGGGTCAGTTCATCTATGATGTCAAACTCCTGTTCAAGCTGAAGCGGGGATGTGCACTTCGGACAGGGTCCGAAGTCAAGATCACTTGGATCTTTTCCTACTTCCATCTGGACCGTCTTCTGTTCTGTATATCCACAGGCATCACACTTGATAACCAGGCGTGATTTTCTGAGTTTATCAGATAAAAGGAGCATATCAACCGAGCCCAGTTCAAGGTTGGCCCTGACACTCTGTTCTCCATAGGCGGCAAGACCGTTGTCCTTGACAAGCTCCTTGAAGAACCGTTCCATGATGTGCTTCTCTTCAATAACGCTCTGACCTTTCAGGACATCCTCGGCAGCATCAACGAGCTCGGGAAGCCCGCTCTCATTGGTGTATGCAACATCAAAGAGTCCAAGAATCCGTTTCTGCACTTCGTGATGCAGGAACTGACCCTGTTCAAACTCTTCCTTTGTCGGGGACGGACCACCGATCAGTAATCCTTTAAACCGGTTGAAGTAGTCTTTCTCACTCAGGAATATCTCACTGGACCGCTCGCCCACTTTCTTATAGAAATCATTGATAGCAATCAGACGGAGGCGTTCGAATCGGATACTTGACTGACCACCTTTGCGCTGCTTTCCTGGCACCGTAGAGGTGGTTCCCCCAATCGGATCAATCCGGTTTCCACGCAGAAATCCCCAGTATGATTCTCTTCTGTCCAGAACCAAAAGACCATATACAGCCTTCTCTTCCAGCATGTCGCGGAGAGGTTCAAGCTCGAATTTGGAACTGCAACGGTACAAATAGAGGTTAATGGGCTGGGGCGGAAGCACCACATCACACTCAAGGTCCTGGCGATCTCCATGCTTGTTCACACTCCCGCAGAAGACAGCCATCCCTTCCGCTGGTGGCTTGTTATAATATTTGAGCCGGGCAAGAATGCTGGATATCGCACTCTGTACATTTGTCCGGGTCTGTTTCGATTTGATGTTGGCACACTGGCCAAACTCGTCCCGCAGCTGGGCGGTTACATCATAGATCTGCTTATCCGGTGGTATGTAGAGAGAGATCAGTTCGGTTCCACTGCCCTCTTTCGCCTCCAGCCGTTCAAGCATCTTTTTAAATTCATAACGCCGCCGTGCGTCATCATGTTCAACCGCTTCGCTCATGGCAACAAACCTGTATTGTAAGCTGGTATATATTGCCCCGGGCCGGTCTTAATATCTGCGGCGGATAGAAAAAGATAATTAGGTATTCAGATATTTCTGAAACTCGCCGCGTAGGGTCTGATCCACCTCATCATTGAACCCGTGCGTTCCGTTGAAGGTAAAAAATTGTGCAGACTTACCAAGAGTGGTCGCTAGTTTTTCTCCCAAGTCTATCGGGATAATCGGATCCTTTGGTGCGTGGAATATGAGTGAAGGCCTCGGTGCAATCCGTGGACCCATCACATCAGGATCAATACTGAGTAAAAAGTTCCTGACACTTCCCTGGTACTGATCACCCTGGCGCTCAAACCCTGATGTTGATATCCCGACATACCCGGCAGACTGGTTATCAATTGCAGTAGCCACAGCAGCATACCTTCCACCATTGGACTCCCCAATCATCCAGATGGGAATCTGACCATACCGTTCGTGAAGATATCGTTCTGCATCTATCATATCTGCAATAATCAGGTAGATCTGCGGCCATTCCCCTGCTGAGAATTTACCATAATCCTTCTCCATATTTAGCGGGTACCCCGAAGTATTGCCACCGTTGCCTCTCACATCAACAACCAGGACTGCATAACCCTGCCGGCCATACTCAAGCAGATGACCGATGTGGCCTGAAGCAGGAACTCCTGCACCCGGTGCCCAGACCGCACCCTCTTTCGGATGCTCGGGAGCGATGAGAACTGCTGATACATTTCCACCAAAATTGGTAAATGTCAGTTCCTCAACCGTGACATTCCCTTCAGTCTCAAGAGTTTTATTAGAGACCACCCCGTGAGGAATCTGCATGGTGAGAATGCCATCATCAGACACCTGGTATGCAGGTTTCACTGGCTGACTCTGCACACCAGTGCATCCGCAGACTATCAGAAACAGAATCAGAACAAGTATTATTGATAGTGGATAACAGCAGCCCCTCATATACACACCTTTCCGATACATCGTGCCACTGCTGCTATCGTTTTAGCATCAACAATCTCGCCGTCCCTGACCATTCGGCAGACATCTGATGTTTTCAAACGAACAGGTTCAATTATCTCATCAGCATCAGGAGCATACTCGCGTGAGGGAGTAAGCCCTCTGGCTTCATAAATAAAGATCCGCTCATCAGTAAAACCCGGAGTTGTATAGATAAATCCGCGGGGTATGAGTTCTCTGGCAGCGAGACCTGCCTCCTCGATCAGTTCACGTCGTGCTGTCTCAACGGGATCCTCACCGGCCTCCATGGTTCCGGCAGGTGCTTCAAGAATAAACTGATCGATCGCAAAACGCCACTGACGTATGAGATAGCAGTACTCCCCGTCAATAGGAAATATTACTACAGCGCCACTTGGCCTGACTACCACCGCCTCACGTTCCATGCCATTTGGTAGAGAAAAAATTGATTTTTCAACGATGAGACGCCTTCCCCGGTATATCTCCATAATTCACCGGTAGGGTATAGGATCTTCTATCCCGATCGCTGCAAACGCTTCCTGTCTGAAATGGCAGGAACCACAGACACCGCAGGCCATCTCTCCGTCCTGGTAACACGACCATGTGTCTTCATACGGGACACCAAGGTCCATTCCAATCTTCAGTATCTCTGATTTGTTGAGACGAACAAAGGGAGTCTTGAGTGAGATGTGAGTTTCAGGCCGTGTTCCCAGGTTTATTACCTGCTGAAAAGCCTCAATGAATTCCGGCCTGCAATCAGGGTACCCTGAATAGTCTGATGCCTGGACACCGATGTAGATCGCATCTGCTCCCCTGGCTTCGGCAAAACTCGTCGCAACAGAGAGGAGGTTTGCATTTCTGAAGGGTACATACGTCTGTGGAATTCCATCCCCTGCATCTGCATGCGATTTTACCGGCATTGACCGATCTGTCAGGCTTGAAGCCCCAACCTGGATTAGGTATGCAAGATTTACATCCAGGAACTCTGCTGCGTTGAGATGCCGAGCGATTCGCTTTGCACATTCACGCTCTTTATCTTCAGTGCGCTGACCATAGGTGAAGTGAAGGGCATAAATCTCATATCCTTCAGATTTTGCCAGGTAGGCAAGAGTAGATGAATCCATGCCACCTGAAAGAAGACATACTGCTCTCAATTATTGTACCCCGATAATTTTGTGAAGTTGTAACTGAAATCTAACCGGCAGGTTCTGATCCAGAATATATGAGACTATCTTCATAGGATCAGTCCCAAACACCGGTGACCAGAAGATCGTTCCTCTCACCGCATTTTGCTTCAGAGTCTCATGAGCGTATCTGAGATCCTCATCTGTGCCAATTACGTATTTGACCGAATCTTCAGACCTAATCCATGGAAGCAGACGAAGATTACTCATCTCCCCGGATGACGGACATTTGACATCCATACAGATGGTCGCATAATCCTGGCAGGACCTGAAATCCAGTGTTCCATTTGTCTCAATGGTTATCACATGCCCGGCTTCATGGAGCATTTTCAAAAGCGCAGGGAGATTTTGCTGGAGAAGAGGCTCGCCACCGGTGATACAGACGTGGGATACCACGGATTTCTGCACCTCTTCCATAATCTGTGTGAGATCCATTTCAATCCCGCAGTCATCCTGCGCGGCGCGAGTATCACAGTACCGGCACCGAAGATTGCATCCGGCAAAACGGATGAAGATTGTTGGATACCCGGAGGTGTCGCCCTCCCCCTGAATGCTGGTAAAGATTTCAGCGATCTTCATGTTTCAGCTCTGCATAGCAGGATGGTGACTCCCAAACCCTTATTGTCTCAACCCTGACATCCCGACCACTCGGAGCATATGCAGACTCGATTGAGTCACGAATGAGTTCTGCCAGAAGTTCGCTCGTTGGGTCCCCGGGAGTCTTAATTACCGGATGAAACTCTTCAATTCTCGGAACCATCGGGTCATCCTGGTTCAGAATAATCTGATGATCATACTTGTTGACTGCCTGTTTGATCTCATTATAATCAACCAGAATATTTGTTTGGTCATCAGTCCTACCAGTGATCCAGATCTCAACCTTCCACCGGTGTCCGTGAAGGTTGTGACATTTGCCCCGGTAATGAAGGAGTCGATGACTGGCATCGAAGGAGACTTCCTTGTAGAGCCTGATCTGCATATCATTATGTTAGACGGGAATACAACTATTATATTGCATAAGGGGTAACGTATACAGACAGGTTTCAAACTTAGCACGGTAATACGCATCTGTCGTGCATTTGGACAAAACCTCACCGATACCCGGTGTTTCCGTCGAAATTTTTACAGAGTGATGTAATGGGACAGGGAAAATTCGCAGCACGAAAGTTAAAGCGCGACTGGCATAGATTCCGCTGGAGCGACCCGCATTTCGCCCGCACAGCAGGCGGACTGAAGTTAAAATCAGATCCTCTTGAAGGCGCGCCACAGGGGCGCGGCATTGTTCTTGAGAAGATTGGTGTTGAGGCAAAGCAGCCCAACTCAGCAATCAGGAAATGTGTTCGTGTTCAGTTGATCAAGAACGGCCGTCAGGTATCTGCATTTGCAGTCGGCGACGGAGCCATCAACTTCATCGACGAGCACGACGAAGTCGAGATTGAAGGCATTGGAGGCCGTCTCGGTCGTTCAATGGGAGATATTCCTGGAGTCAGATACGTGGTCACTAAGGTGAACAATGTCTGTCTTCATGAGATGGTCATAGGGCGGAAGGAGAAGCCGCGCAGGTGAACGTGATGAGTGAAGAAACAGCGTCGGCCCCGGCACGCCTTCTTTTTAATAAGTGGGATGTGACTGAGGTCAATATCAAGGACCCGGGTATTGCACGATACGTGAACCTCACCTCGATGATGGTACCACACTCATGTGGCAGACTCACAAGGCAGGAGTTCAACAAGTCAAACATGCTCATCGTAGAGCGGCTTATCAACCAGCTCATGCGGACTGAGGTCAACACCGGCAAGAAGACACTTGCAATCCGCATCGTCAAGGATGCCTTTGAGATAATCAACAAGAAAACCAAAAAGAACCCGGTCGAAGTTCTTGTTGATGCAGTAGCAAATGCAGGTCCCCGCGAAGAGTCAGTAAGACTGAAATACGGAGGAATTAACGTTCCAAAGTCTGTTGATACCGCACCAATGCGCCGTGTCAACACTTCAGTTGGGCTGATTGGAGCAGGAGTATACTCTGCCAGCCACAAAAAGAAGAAGCCGGTCGCAGCAGCCCTTGCCGAGGAACTTATCGCTGCAGCAAACGGCGATCCAAAGTGTTACTCAGTAGGCAAGCGGGAAGAACGTGAACGTGTTGCAAAGTCTGCACGTTAGAGAACATTTCTCTCAATACTTTTTTCAGAGAATTTCAGGTGTAATATGAGCCGAGGGAAGAAAACGGTTGAGCGCGTCACGCAGCTCATGAACAAGCCGGAGAATATCAGGAACATCGGTATCGTCGCCCACATTGATCACGGGAAGACAACCATGTCTGATAATCTCCTGGCAGGTGCAGGAATTATCAGTGAGGATCTTGCAGGGAAAGCCTGTTGGATGGACTCTGATGAAGAAGAACAGGCACGTGGAATCACCATCGATGCATCAAACGTCTCCATGGTTCACGAGTATGAGGGCAAAGAGTATCTCATCAACATGATTGATACTCCAGGTCACGTGGACTTTGGTGGCGATGTTACCCGTGCAATGCGTGCAGTCGACGGAGCAGTCGTCCTTGTGGACGCGGTAGAAGGCACAATGCCACAGACCGAGACTGTTCTTCGTCAGGCACTCAAAGAGCGGGTAAAGCCGGTTTTGTTCATCAACAAGGTTGACCGGCTTATCAATGAGCTGCAGGTTGACGAGATGGAGATGCAGATCCGCCTTGGAAAAGTCATCGACAAGGTCAACAAACTCATCAAGGGCATGAACGAGGAGATGTACAACAACGGGTGGAAACTCGATGCTGCACAGGGAACCGTTGCATTCGGATCTGCACTCTACAACTGGGCAATTTCTGTCCCATACATGAAAAAGAGTGGGATCTCATTCAAGAATGTATATGACCACTGCAAGGCTGGTGAGATGAAAGAGCTCGCAAAGAAGAGCCCCCTTTGTGATGTTATCCTTGATATGGTCGTAACATTCCTGCCAAATCCACTCGAGGCACAAAAGCGGCGTGTTGGTGTGATCTGGCACGGAGATATCAACTCACCCGAAGGCAAGGGTATGTACAACTGTGACCCCAATGCACCAAGCTGCATGATGGTTACTGACATATCCTTCGATCCTCACGCAGGAGAAGTTGCAACCGGACGTCTGTTTGGTGGAAAACTCAAGCGTGGAGACGAAGTCTACGTCATGCAGTCCGCCAAGAAGGTCAACCGCCTTCAGCAGGTTGGTATCTTCATGGGTCCGACCCGTGTTGAGGTTCCTGAACTCTTTGCAGGAAACATCGCTGCAGTCACCGGTCTGAAAGACGCAGTTGTGGGATCAACTGTATCAAGTCTGATGGATATGACCCCGTTCGAGTCACTCGAACACTACAGTGAGCCTGTCGTTACCGTTGCTGTTGAAGCAAAGAACATGAAGGACCTTCCAAAACTGGTTGAAGTGCTCAGGCAGGTCGCCAAGGAAGACCCAACCCTTCGTGTCAACATCAATGAAGAGACTGGCGAACACCTCATAGCAGGAATGGGAGAACTCCACCTTGAGATCGTTACCGGTCGTATCAAGCGTGACAAGAACGTGGAGATCGTCACTTCAGAGCCGATCGTGGTTTACCGTGAGACTATTGTCAACAAGCTCGACAGTGCTGTTGAAGGAAAGTCTCCAAACCGCCACAACAGATTCTACTTCATTCTCGAACCAATGCCGGATCATGTTGTTGAGCTCATAAAGAACCATGAGATCTCAATGAACCAGGAACAGCTTGAGCGTCGTGACGCAATGGTCAAGGCTGGATTCGAGAAGGATGAAGCCAAGAACGTCAAGGATATCTACGGCACCAATATGCTTCTTGATATGACCAAGGGTATCCAGTACCTCAATGAAACCATGGAACTTATCATTGAAGGTATTCACGAGGCACTTGACGGTGGTCCACTTGCAGACGAGCCGGTCCAGAACCTTCTGATGAAACTGGTTGATGTCAAGCTTCACGAGGATGCTATTCACCGTGGACCTGCACAGGTCATTCCTGCAGTAAGAAGTGCAATCAAGGCAGGTCTTCTCCTTGGAAATGACTCACTCCTTGAACCTATGCAGAAACTTCACATCACCGTCCCACAGGACTACATGGGTGGAGCCACCGCACAGATCCAGAGCCGCCGTGGCCAGGTCTTTGATATGACCAGCGAAGGAGATACCATTACCGTCGTTGGAAAGGCACCGGTAGCTGAACTCTTCGGATTTGCCGGAGATGTCAGGTCTGCAACTGAAGGACGTGCCATGTGGAATCAGGAATTTGCAGGATTTGAGCTCGTTCCAGCTGGTATGGTCAAAGAAGTAGTGATTGAGATCCGTAAGCGCAAGGGTCTCAAAGAAGAGATGCCTAAAGCATCGGATTATCT
>NZ_DATMYY010000159.1:0-2731 GCF_035560735.1 Methanospirillum sp. | reverse complement strand
AAGATGGGGTTCGGGGATTACATCCCCATGCCGCCCATTCCACCCATACCGCCCATGCCTCCCATCTCATCCATACCACCTGGTGGCATGGCCGGGGCTGCTGACTTTGCAGAGGCGATGATATCGTCAATCCTCAGGATCATGATTGCTGCTTCTGCAGCGCTGGCAATTGCCTGGGTCTTGACACGCAGTGGCTCAACGACTCCTTCCTTCTGCATATCAGATGGTTTTGCTTCGAAGACATTGAGTCCGACAGTCTTCTGACCTTTCTCATGTGCTGCACGAAGCTCAACAAGCATGTCGATTGGATCAAGACCGGCGTTCTCTGCGAGGGTCCGGGGGATGATCTCAAGTGCTGATGCAAATGCCTCGATTGCAAGCTGGGCACGACCACCAACAGTTGCTGCGTATTCACGGAGACGGAGTGAGAGTTCGGTTTCTGGTGCTCCTCCACCGGCTACACACTTCTTGTCCTCAAGAACAACACCAACTACACGGATTGCATCCTCGAATGCACGTTCAAGTTCTGCAACAACATGCTCAGTTCCACCACGGATGATGATAGAGACTGCCTTGGGGTTTTTGCACTCCTCGACAAAGATCATCTCTTCGCCAGAGATCTTACGCTCCTCAACAATTCCTGCAAATCCGAGTTCTGAGTCTGATATTGCATCGATGCTGGAGACGATTGCTGCTCCGGTTGCCCGGGCCAGTTTCTCCATGTCGCTCTTCTTGACACGGCGAACTGCGAGGATGCCTGCCTTTGAGAGGTAGTGCTGTGCAATGTCATCGATACCCTTCTGGCAGAAGACGACCTTTGCACCGCTCTTGATCACCTTGTCGGTGATGCTCTTGATCATCCGCTCTTCCTCATCGAGGAATGCCTGGAGCTGGTCAGGGCTGGTGATGTTGATCTCGGCGTCAACTTCAGTTTTCTTGAACTCGATTGCCGCGTTCAGGAGCATGATCTTTGCCTTGCTGATGCTGCTTGGCATACCGGGGTGGACACGCTCCTTGTCAATGACCATTCCAAGGACTATCTCGGAGTCTTCGATTGATCCGCCGACTTTCTTCTCGATCTTGATATTTTCGGTGTCAACAGTTCCATCGGTCTCTGCGACCATGGTGACTGCCTTGACAACGAGGTCACAAAGACTGTCCTTTGAGGCTTCTGCACCCTTTCCGGTCATTGCAGTCTCGGCGATCTTCTTCAGGATCTTTACATCCTTTGGCTTGACATCGATTGCAAAGCCTTTGAGGAGTTCCTGTGCCTTCTCTGCTGCCATCCGGTATCCATGAGCGATAACGGTTGGGTGCACATCCTGCTCAAGGAGTTCTTCTGAACGCTTGAGAAGTTCACCTGCAATTACAACTGCAGTGGTGGTACCGTCACCGACCTCATCATCCTGAGTCTTGGCAACTTCTACCATCATTTTTGCAGCCGGGTGCTCGATGTCCATCTCTTTGAGGATTGTGACACCATCGTTGGTAATGACGACATCACCGATGGTATCGACGAGCATCTTGTCCATACCCTTTGGTCCAAGGGTTGTCCGGACTGCGTTGGCAACCGCCTTTGCGGCGGCGATGTTCATTCCCTGGGCATCGCGCCCACGGGTGCGTGAACTGCCTTCTTTAAGAATAAGAATTGGTTGTCCTCCAAGCTGTGTAGACATACAGAATCACCACGTGTAGGATAAGGTTGTTTAGTGGTTCTATATAATGATATCAGTTTAGAATGACATTGAGAAGATCATCTGCTTCTTCCATTGAGAGAAGGTCCTCCTCTCCAAGCATCAGGGTTTTGCCGATTCTGCGCTTGCGCTGATCGTCAGTCATGATACACATGGCATGAGAACGGGTTACCTGTGAGATATTACCTATAATCCCTGCTCGTTTCGAAAGTTTCTGGGATCTGCCGTATCCGGTAAGGATAGTATGATCTTCATATCTGATCAGGGCCTGGAAGGGCGCACGGCTCATCATCTGCAGGTGCATCCCCATCTCTTCAATAAAGGGCTGGATCGGAATATCTTCCTCAGGTAGAGAGAAATCAGAAGGGATCTGTGGGGTATAAATCAGCAGATCAATGGGCTCAACGACTCCGCTGTCAAAGGTCTCCTCGATTCTGATAGCAATATCAATAGTAGTGCCCATACCGGCTTCGTATTTTGCTACAGTCCTCCGGGAAACCCCTAGAACCTGGCCTAGATCTCCGAGGGAGAGGTTATTTATTTCCCGTAGTTCACGCAGCTTTTCCCCGCTGATATTCACATAGAGACCGCCAGGTGAAGCGTAAATAAGAGGTGGAGATCCGTCCACAAAGTAATCGTGAAGAGTGGCATAATTTATAGCTGATATGCCATATCTGACGTATACAGCCCCACGCTCAAGTTCTGCATCACGGGCACGCTCACCAACGACAAGGGGAGTGCCCCCGAGATTTCGGGATATCTGATCAAGATCGCGTGCGTTCTCTTCGGTGATACTGTCAATATGTGAAATTACCTTCAGAACAACTATCTGACTACCGTTATTGGCGATTAAATCAAAACTCTTGGGCCTCATTGCAAAGAGTTCTGAAACATCATAACCAGCCATCATCATAACGCTGATGGCATTCTGGAGCAGACGGTCCTGTGACATTCCTTTAGTTACTTTGTATTGGTTAAAACAGTTATAAGAATATGGTATCAGGTGAATTGAGCAGGTTTATTCAATAATCCAAGAG
>NZ_DATMYY010000158.1:0-19250 GCF_035560735.1 Methanospirillum sp. | reverse complement strand
GGTTAAAAGATCACGGCTTGTCACAGTCAGTTGTTGACGGATTCTCACGTGCTCAAAATAATCTTCTCATTGTGATGGACGCAGATTTCTCGCATCCACCGCCTGCGGTTGTTGAACTTTATAACGCTCTGACTAAGGGATATGACCTCGCCATTGGTAGCAGGTATATCAAGGGTGGTGCCATTGAAAACTGGCCAATTGTGAGAAAAATTCTCTCCTTTGGAGCAACATTCCTTGCAAGACTTTTATTTCCTAAAATTAATGATCCAGTTAGTGGTTTTTTTGGTTTGCACAAAAGAATATTGAACGAGGCTAGACTGAAACCCAGAGGATATAAGATATTACTTGAGATACTAGGCAAAAGCAAATGGAACAGCGTGATAGAACTACCAATTAAATTCATTGAGCGTGAAGGTGGTTCAAGCAAATTGAATGTGAAAGTAATATTCCAGTATATCATCCAGTTTACAGATATTGTAACATTCAGGGTTTGCCATCGTATCCATGAGTAACTTTGTCAGTCCCCTTTCATGGGAAAAGATCAGAGAACACCTAAACCACTACTGGCAGTATTATCTGGGAATTTTTCTTTTTATCTCAATTCTCCGCCTCATATTCAGTGGCAAGACCCAGGTGATGCCGGATTCTATAAATATTTGGTTTATCATTCTTGCCGGGTTCAGTTATCTTCTCAATAATATCCTGATGAGTTTCCGGCTGCGGCGGATATTATCACATCTTGATGTCAAAACTTCATTTTCTCAGGTATTTTCTTCCCACATGGGCGGTATGCTCCTATCGGACTTTACACCCGGAAGAAGTGGGTATCTGTCAGTTGCAGTATTTTTCAATAGGAAAGGTATCAGATATGAAAAAGGGCTGGCATCGATTACTGGGACATTTATCTATGAATTTCTTTTCAAGTTAGGTCTTGCTCTTCTATCAGTTCTTTTCATGTATACAACTATCTTTGGGAATTCGATGCTTATATGCTGTGCCGCAACTGCAGGGATTATTATCTCACTCATAATTCTGTATCTTCTTGTTGTATATCCCCCAGGCTTTGTGTTAGATCTCGGGCAAAGATTCTCCTTCATTAATCGTCTGCTTGAAACAGGCAGAGAGTGTCAGAACCTTCATGTTAAAGTTCCCTTTGTTATTTTCATATCAGGCATCTGCTGGATCCTCCGGGGATTTGAATGGTACTGCCTTGCCATGGCTATTGGAATCAGTTCTATCCAGTTTTCAGATGCCTTATTCTTAAATCCCTTACTCACACTCCTCTCTTTTGTTCCGATAAGCCCTTCTGGAATAGGGTTTCAGGAGAGCGGTATCGTTGGTGTCTTCTCAATTCTCGGGATAGGACTAACCCTGTCCCTCTGGTTTGCATTACTTGTCAGGTTTATTGAGACTGGAATTGATCTCATTGGATTATTTGAGGTCTTTCCACAGGTACCCAATGCGATAAAAAAGGGTCTCTCCTGCCTTATGGGCAAGAGAGAGGCGTAATTCAAGTATTAGATCTTGACTTTTCCCCACTTTTCCAGGGCACGCTTTAACTCGTAGTGATCTTCTGCATATGTTGCAAGCGGGATCTCTTCCATGGCTGCATCAACAGCCTGACGCATTGCAGTTGCTCCGGCACGAGTACCATCTGGGTGTCCATGTATACCTCCGCCAGCCTGGAGGATCAGATCACTACCAAGAACCCTGATCTCTTCCACTACTCCACCAGGATGGATCCCACCACTCGCGACAGGGAAGACACTTTTGATACCATGCCAGGGATGAGTCAGGGTCCGGTTGTCACCAATGAGTTCCTGCATGTCATGCTCCATCTTTCCTGATACAGTTCCTGTGTGGAGTTGATCACCACCAAGCATCCGCACTAACCTGCAGAATGGACGCATCGCAATGCCATGCTCACGGTTCCTTGTTATTGCGGCATGCATGGTGCGATGAATATGAAGTGGCAGATTGATCGATGGATCCTCAGCAACCACCCTGACGGCATCAAACCCACAGACGATAACATCTATCATCAGCATGTTTGCCCCCATCTCTTTTGCCTGCCTGGCTCGCTCAAGGATCTTATCCCCAGCTGTGGAGATGTTCACAGCGTAGAGCACATTTCTCCCGGTTTCTGATTTGACCTGATCGAGTTTCTCCATCACCGCGGGAAGGCGCTCTGAAATCGGGCAGAATTTCTGATCGGTAAGAGTTTCATCATCCTTGATAAGATCTACACCCCCGATTGCTGCTTCGTATGCAACTTCAGCAGTATCCTTTGGGTTCAGACCGACTTTTGGTTTAATGATAGTCCCGACATGGGGCCGGTCAGTAGTCCCAACCAATTTCCTGACACCTTCAATCCCAAACTTTGGCCCTTTAAACGGGATGATCTCCTTGGGGAATTCCACATCGAGCAGTCTGACCCCTGCTATACGTGATAGGCCGAAGAGGTTCCCGGCAAAAACGGAAAGGTACTGGGGGATATTTCCGATCTCAAATATTTCGGCAGGATACCTGATTGTTACCTGGTACCCATCACCTGACGGAGTGATCTTTCCAACCTGGCCGTCAAGATAATGTACATACTCTTCCCGGGTAGAGACGTCAGTCCAGGTCCCGGTGGTCTGTTCCTCGGCAATGGCTTTGGCCGCCCACTCCGGTGTTATGCCCTCTTTAGGGCGGAAGTAATAGGTTGCAACTGCATCTGCCATGGTTACTCTTCCTCACAGTACGGGTAATCGATACAAAGATTGTCCATATCCCATTGAAGATGTTCTTTTATGATTATGTATGCCATCCCGGGAGGAATCTCTCCGTGCTCAGTGATGATAAGGTCGACATATTCAGCTGGAGTCACGTCGAAGGTCGGATTTCTAACCGTTACATTCGGAAGGGTTGCGCGGACAGCAGCAGCAAGAACCTCGTCTGCTGGCCGTTCCTCGATCAGTATCCGCTCGCCAAGGATGGTACGTGGTGCGAACTTGTAGGTTTCTGCAGCCACCAGAAAGTTCACTCTGGCTTCCTTGGCTGCAAGAGCTATCTGGGAAGTCCCTATTTTATTGATGACAGCCCCGTTCACTGTGATAGCGTCAGCACCGGTGATACAGAGATCAACCTCTTTCATAAAATACCGGGCTGCTGAATCGACGATGAAATTAGTCTTTATTCCTGCATCAGACAGAGTTTTTATCGTAATATGCCCCTGGTTTCGTGGCCGGACTTCCGTAGCATAAACCTCAATATCCATTCCCTGCTGGTGAGCGGTGAGGATACACTGAAGTGCCGCTTCTGAATTGCAATGGGTCATAACCACGTCGCCGTCCCTGATATGCCTTGCACCAATCTCACCGATCTTCGCGACTGCCTGTTCAGAGTGGGTGATAAATGCCTCTGCACGCTCTTCAAGACCTGATTTCGCCTCGTGAAGAGTTTTTACCAGGGACAGGGGTTTTGAGATCAGATTGACTGCGTTGGGCAGAGACACCGCGGTTGGCCTGACACCTGCAAGCATCTCTGATGCCACCATCATACGCTCCCGGTATGATTTCAGATCCTGATATGTGCCAGACTGGGAATGATCAAGCAGTGCTTTCGCGGCAGCACGTGCAATCCTCCCGGCACCCCGGATCTCCATGCTCCTGATCCGGTCTGCAGTCTCCTCAAGGGTCATAGTATGATCTTATGCCCCGATGCCATAGAATCCCTGTGCTACCCGGAGCTTCAGGATCTGAATTATAAGGAGGATCGGTATTATTCTTCCAGACGGTGATCTCTCTATCACCTATGTCAATTGCAGTTGTCTTTGACAGTGCAGGAACGCTTCTCCATACTTACCGAATAGCCAAAGATGTGGATTCGGGAGAATTATTTCCTGATATCGAGACGACAATGCTCACATTCGCTGATCCAAACCGTGTCCTCTGTGTTATTCATGCCCATTCACATGGGATTATGGCAGCACCAGCAGATCAGATCTTCTCATTGTTCCTTAAAGAGCATAAACTGGGGTTTGGAATATCCTGCACCCGCCGTGTTGTTGAAGCCGAAGAGATCGGCAGAATACTGATGAATGATACGTATGCCAGAGTCGGAGATATGCAGGAGTGTATGAGGATCATCTGGTCAAAGATAAAGGAAGAGGCGATCGTTGCTCTGAACAGCGGGGTGATTGTTCACACAGGCAAAGACCGGATCGAGTTTACAGTTACTGCCGGAGGAACCCCATTCTCCGGAGCAAAGGAGACGATTCGTGAACTACACAGATTAGGAGTAGCCACCTTTATTGCATCAGGGGACAGGGAAGCGAAGCTTGAACGAATGGCAGATTACCTAGGAATACCCCGGGATCAGGTATTCGGAGTTGCAACACCCACGGTGAAAGAACGGATAGTCAGAGATCTAAAAGAAGAGTATGACACCGTGCTCATGGTTGGGGATTCGATAAATGATCTGCTGGCGATGCGGGCTGCAGATATTGCGGTCCTCACAGAACAACAGTGTTCACATAAACCCAATGAACTGATAGCGGCTGTCAACCACCGGATTCACGATGTCAGGGAAGTAATTGGGATTATCAATCCCCTTATCTGATTTCTTCTTCCCAGTTGATGAGAAAAATTCACGCTCGTGAAGGGCATACTACAGGAAATAAAGTATTACCCACCAGAGCACACCAGTACACCAGACAGTGAGTGCATCATGAGACCCCTGATCACAGTTGAGAACCTCTCAATGGTATTTGACGGAAAGACGGTTATCAAGGATTTGTCGTTCACCCTTGCAGAAGGAGAAATTCTCGGGATCATCGGCCGGAGCGGGGCAGGAAAGACCGTCCTGATGCATCTGCTCCGCGGGGTGGATCAGCCGCCCACCGGAGGAAGAGTTCTATATCATATCGCAGCATGTGACGGATGCGAGTATGTAACAATAGGAAGTCACGAGGGAACAGCCTGTCCCCGGTGCGGTGCTCTCCTGAAAGCTGTTGATGTTGATTTCTGGAATCCTGATAATGAAGGGATGAAGCGTCGCATTATGCTCCGTAACGCTATCATGTTCCAGCGGACCTTTGCCCTGTATGGTAATGACCGGGTTATCGATAATGTCCTTAAGGCCCTTGATGATGTGAGTTTTCCATCCCACAAGGCTGTTTCACGGGCAGCAGATCTGGTAGATCAGGTAAGGCTCTCACACAGAATGATGCATATCGCCCGCGATCTTTCTGGCGGTGAGAAACAGAGGGTTGTGCTTGCCAGACAACTTGCAAAAGAGCCGTTTTGTCTCTTTGCTGATGAACCAACCGGGACCCTCGATACGAAGACCGCATCGATTGTACATCGGGTGCTGAAAGAGTCGGCAGAAGAAACAGGTATGGCAATGGTGGTTACCTCCCACTTCTCCCAGATCCTTGAAGATATTGTTCATCGTGCCATCCTCTTGGATGATGGTGCAATTAAGGCCATCGGGACACCTGCAGAGGTTACTGAAGTCTTCATGCAGGGATACCACGATGATGAGCAGTTTGGTGCCATCGAAGTGGGAGAAGAGATCATGCGTGCGAGGGAACTGTCCAAACGGTACGTCTCCCTTGATCGTGGACTCATCAGGGCAGTAGATCTTGTGGACCTCTCGGTAAACAGGAAAGAGATATTAGGAATCATCGGAACATCAGGGGCAGGAAAGACCACCTTATCAAAGATGATCGCCGGAATCCTGGAGCCTACCAGCGGGGATCTGATCGCCAAGGTAGGGGATGAATGGGTCGATATGACCAAACCCGGCTTTGAATTCAGGGGAAGGGCGAAACAATATATCGGTCTCCTTCACCAGGAGTATGATCTCTTTCCTCACCGTACTGTACTTGACAATCTCACTGATGCAATAGGCCTCGAATTCCCAAAAGAACTCGCAATGCGCAAGGCCGTCATCACACTCAAGATGGCAGGGTTCACAACTGAAAAGAGCAAAGAGATCCTTGAGAGGCTCCCAGGAACCCTTTCTGAGGGTGAACGGCACCGGGTGGCTCTTGCCCAGGTTCTTATCAGGGAGCCGCATGTGGTGGTTCTTGACGAGCCAACCGGCACAATGGATCTCATAACCAAGGTTGATGTAAAGCACTCGATCATGCATTCACGTGAAGAGATGGAGGAAACATTCATCATCGTATCGCATGATATGGATTTTGTACGGGATACCTGCGATAGGTGTGCACTAATGCGTTTTGGGAAGATTGTAAAAGTCGGCCCGACTGCAGAGGTTCTTGCTGAAGTGACAGAGCAGGAACGTCAGACCATGGCTGCGGAGTAACCAGGGAGGATATATGGCAACAGTCATGCTTGATGGAAACCGGACGGATATCTCAACCGGCACCACCCTTGGTGACCTGTTGCCAGACCATGATCCCTCTTTGAGCGTGGCGATTATCAAACCCGGGATCTCCAGCCATACCGAAACAAGGCAGTACCTGCTCAAGACAACAGCAGGTGAGATCGTAGTTGAGATATCAGGTGAAGAAAGACTTCCCCTGCCCTCGCTTCCTTCCGGTCTTGAAGTCAGATGGCAGGATCGCCAGACAGTAAGTATTGGAATTTTTCCAGCCAGTTTCTCTCCTGCACGAAGGCCATCGCGGTATGAGCGGGGCGATCTCATCCTCGGGTGCGGAGGATATGATCCTGCCCAATCAATGCTGGTCTTTTCACGGAAGACTCACTCTGCAGATCATGGTGCTGCAGGAGACGGTGGGGTTTTAGGACAGGTCATTTCAGGTCGTGGTGTTATGGATCGGCTTGGTCCGGGAGACAAAATCCTTGGCATTGAACCAGTCATCTCCTTCTCAGAGTCTGTGGATGCATTTACAACAACTGACATGGGTTTTGAGGTTTCTGATGGGATGCAGGTCATCAGCCACATCAGGATTGAGGCCCAGGGATATGACAGTGCCACCCATAAATACATAAATCAGGCAGCAGAGAGCGTTGAACTCATGCTGCTCGCCCTCATGAGCGGGAAATTCACCGGAAGTCAGCGGATGAGCACCCATACCAGGTGCGATACCCTTGCCGGGACGGCTGTCCCCTATGAGGCCGGGTCATCCAGGCGAGAGGGTTCGGTCATGCTCAGAACTTCTGGTAAGAAGCAGGGTTCTGTGTATATTTATACTGAAGATCTTCCCCGCAGTCTTGCCCATACACGGACCGGTCAGGTAGTGCATGGCATAGAGATCGCCAAGATCGCAAAAGAAGGGGAATCGTTCGAGGTCAGAGTTACACCAGACAAATTTGATCTTGTCGGAGTCAGTCTTGACAAGGCAATACTGTTTGCGTCTAGTCAGGGAGTAAAACTCACACCAGACAGGGATGGACCGGAACGTATCATCATCTCCCAGGATCCCGCAACAACCCTCGATGTGCTAACTGAAGGAAGAGTAGCAGTAAAGACAGTGCCAGGATCGCAGGTTATCGATATCGTTCTAGACGATCTTCATGCACCAGAAACCTGTCGCATCTTCAGGGAGATCACGGGTCTGAAGTTTCACGATGTGGGCAGGCTTCCTCTCTTCTTCGCCTTCGATGATGTGTATCTCTTTGAGACTAAAGTGCCGAAGACGATCAATATCAAACCTGAAAACACACCCGATGATGAAGTTACCGCTGGAGCATTTGCGATGACCAATGAGTCAAGGAAAGGGGCAGGGATGGTTGGCGTCAGGACAAATGAAAACAGCGAGTTTGGCCCTACATCAGAACCATTTTCAGGAACAAATGTATTGGGAAGAGTAGTGGATCTTGAAAAGCTGAGTGTACTCAAAGAGGGCGATATGGTTTATTTCAGGGAGGTGCACCAGTGAAGCAGAAAATTCCACCACTCTACCAGGGCACTGTCACTAAGTACGTCTTTGTTGAGTCATACAAGACAAACCCTGACGACCTGACATCACGGGCATATGAAGTCAGCGAGAAAGTAATGATCAAAGAAACCTGTTTCGGACTTCAGATCACTGGAGAAGAATCTGAAGTTGAGCGGGTGATCGCCCATATCAGAAAGATTGATCCGTCTCATATTTTCGTGAAGGATCGGGGCTTTCCTCCCGGAGACCCAAGGCGATGTCGGGCTAATCTTGGTGGTGCCAGGCCCGGTTATTTTGGGCATGAGTTCGAGATGAAAGTGGTAAAGTGGGTTTCAAAAGGGATCGAGGCGATAAATTCAGAAGACCCTGCTTTACCACTTCCTTTATCTTCACCAGTTCCGGAAGAACCATCCCTCTTAGATCTGCAGAAACTCAAGCAAATTATCGATGCCGAGGTGCCATAACGTGGCAAAAGTGTTCATATATCCTGCAACCAGCCTGATCCTTTCTGATCTCGTAGCCCGTTTCGGGCACAAACCACTTGGAACAGCCCTTTCGATCCGTGAAAGAATCCAGACCGCCGGCCTTGATTCGCCTCCTCTGCAGATGACCCCTGAGGATGCAAAGCGTGGACTCAGGTGGGCAGCGGTAGAAGTTCCGTCGGGAGTGCGAGGTAGAATGTCACTCTTCGGCCCTTTGATCGACGAGGCAGAAGCAGCGGTGATCGTAAAACATGCTGATTATGCATTCGGTTGTATGGGATGTGCCAGAACTGATGAACTGGTAGAGTTCCTGATAAAGCAAAAGGGAGTTCCGGTTCTGGAGGTTGATTACCCGTCTGATGAGGATACGGGCATCGCTTTTGTGAGAAGGATCAAGGAATTCTTGCAGAGTCTGGAGGGAACTCATGAGTGAAGATCTGGTCAGGATAGCCCAACTCTCGTGCGGGCCTGAATACAGCGGCGTGCAGAAGGAGATTTATACAGCAGCCGAAGCAGTCGGTGCTGAGGTCTTCTTCCCTGATCTCTCTCTTGCAGATATCAGGCGGAACTTCAGGGATTTCGGGCTTGATGTCAGATCAGGTGATCTGAAACTTGCCATCGCCCGTGCAGTAGCACTGGTTGAAGGATCAGTTGAGGCTGATGCAGTCTTTATCGCCTCCTGTTTCAGATGTGCAGAGGCGGCGATTGTCAGGAACGAACTCAGACGATACATCCATGAACACTCCTCTCTTCCTGTGGTGAGTTACTCATTCACCGAGAGGACAACCTCGGGAACCCTGCTCACCAGAATGGAAGCTCTGACCACGATTGCGAGGCGCCGTGCCCTCCTCGCACGTGAGAGGCAGGTGGGGCTCACCATGGGAGTTGACTCAGGATCCTCCACAACTAAAGCCGTGATCATGCAGGATAACGAGATCATCGGCACTGGCTGGCGTCCGACCACTGAGGTAATGGGCAGTGCAGATGAAGTTATGACACTTGCATTTGAGGAGGCCGGTGTCAAGCGTGAGGATCTTGATGCCATCGGTACAACCGGGTATGGCAGGTTTTTAATTGGAGAGAGGATTGGTGCAGACCTCATCCAGGAAGAATTGACAGTAAACTCAAAAGGTGCAGTATTCCTTGCAGACTGCCAGCATGGTCCCTCAACCGTAATCGATATTGGCGGGATGGACAACAAGGCAATATCAGTAAACAATGGTATACCCGGGACTTTTACCATGGGAGGCATCTGCGCTGGAGCAAGCGGCAGATTCCTTGAGATGACTGCGAAAAGGCTCGGGGTTGATATCACTGAACTTGGACCCCTGGCAATGGCTGGCATGGGCGGAGATGTGCCGATGAACAGTTACTGTATCGTCTTTGGGACACAGAGTCTTGTAAATGCCCTTGCTGAAGGACATAGTAAAGAGGATGTTGCTGCGGCCGCGTGTCACAGCGTTGCAGAACAAGTATTTGAGCAGCAGCTTCAGGAGATAGATATCAAGGAGCCGGTGATCATGGTTGGTGGAACTTCGCTTATCCAGGGGCTGGTCAGGGCCATGGGTGAACTCCTGCAGACAGAGATAGTAGTGCCACACCACTCACAATACATCGGATCGGTAGGAGCTGCTCTTCTCTCGTCAGGATTTGTGGAGAAGAACTGATTGGGATGGGGACACTGGAGTATTTTCAGGTTGAGTCAACCGAGCCTGCCGGGGGAGAACTTTACCGCAGGATCGCATCGACAGTGATCACAGACCATGATATCCTCCGGGTTCTGGACCGTCTTCGGATCTTCATCGATCCTGAGGTCCCAATCTTCATTGCGGTTGGAATTACCAGGACAGTTCCCCGTAATGTTATTGTCAGGGATTTTGCCGGAATCACATATGACGGAGATAAGGTCATCCTCTCGATCGCTGATGAGACCTACCTTGCCCCACTCCTTGAATTACTCTGGAGAAGATTTGGAAAAGAACGCATCGTGCAGCCGGACCGGTTCACTATCGAGATGCATCTGAACACCGAAGAGCGGGAAGGGATAGAAGAGATTGTAGTCGCAGATCCAACCGAGGGACTTTTTCGCGATCTCATCTACACTATGCAGGTCATCTGCCCTGAGGGATTCAAGGTGAAGAAACAGAGTTTCCAGAACGGGAAATTTTGGTTCGTTGCAAGTGAAAACACCCTTCAGGAGGATGTAACACCTCTCGTTGAAGAGCAGTTTTCAATTATGGGAGAGGGATCATGATTCTGGTGCCGATTACCTACAAAGGAGGGGTCTATCGGCATGATGAGATCCTTGATCTGATCGAGGATATGGGTGGATATATCATCCAGAAACATATGATCGCACAGGAGGTCGTGCTCCAGGCTCTTATTCCCCGTGATGATATCGAGACACTCAGGGTAGTATCACGGCCTCTTACCGGAGAGGTTATCTTTGCCCCGCTGGTCGGAACAGAGATCGCAATCGTCTCAATGTCACTTGAGATCCATCACCTTCCCCATGCTTCATGCGATGTCGCCGAATACCTCAGGACCGCTGGTGCGAAGACCAACATGATCGGACTTGCCCGTGGATTTGGCAAACGAATAGGACTTCTCTCTGATGAGGAACGTGATATCATCAACGAGCATGATCTCGTGATTTACCTCTTTGGTAACTTTGAGACCTGCATTAAACAGAAGATGCCAACTTTTAGAAGAGGTATCCACATTCCTATCGTTGTTACCGGGGGGCCATCAACCGATGCACTCAAAACAGTGATTGATCCTCCGGTTGCCGGATATGTTGGAGGCTTTGGCAGGTTTATGCACCGGACCAAAGAGGCTCCGGAGATTGCAAAACTTGATGATATTGTATCTGAAGTCTCCCGGGTTCTTGACGGAAGACGATCTGATATTGCCAAGGATCCTCTCAGTATCTCTCCTGCACGGCTGATGGATGTTATTCTCGAACAACTTCCTGATATCCATGATGTTACCTCACCTGTTCCTGTTGTCGTTCAAATGGATGGAGTCAGAGTAAAACTCCCGTATGATCCTTTTGCAGTACAATTGAAAAAAGTTGAAGTGGAGAAAGGGGTGACCGTAGGGATGATCAGTGACATTCGGCCATCCCGGATGCGGGATTATATTCTGGTTAAAATAAAGCCATTTTCAGACACCGGCCTGATGGTCTGATCCTGATGACCCCTGTTTTTGAAAGTGAATGAACCCCCGGGAATTGGTGATGTTGTGAGAACTACCTGCGTCTTGTATGTCGATGATGATATATCGTTTCTTGAGATTGTGAAGGTGATCCTGGAAAAGGATGGGGAGTTCTCGGTCATTGTTTCTAAAGATGGTGAAGAAGCATTAAATATTCTGGAAAGGGGAGAGTTTGATATTGTTCTTTCTGACTGCAGAATGGTAAGGATGGATGGAGCCACGTTCAGAGAGAGGGTACGAATGATGTTCCCTTCTATGCCCTTTATCTTCTTCACTGGCAGGGAGAAAATAGAGGGAATCTCCGGGATGCTGGATGACAAAACCTGGTACCTACAGAAAGGAGGAGATCCGGCAGTGCAGTTTGCCAGGCTGGCTGATCTGATCCGCATCTGCACCAGGTCCCAGGGTCAGGGCTGTTAATCACACCATTGACAGCCCTGACTTTTCTCTTTTCAAAGCCTGTTATCTCAGTATCACTCCAGCCCAAATATTTTGAGTCTCTCTTCAGGAACCTGTATTTTTATTGTTGCAACAGGTTGCAACCATTGGAACAGGGATATTTTGTAATTTCTCATCTCATTTGGTCGTTCACTTGAGAAAGATGAGATCGCAGTCTGAACCAGGAGAAACACTCTCAACCCTTCCCGATCAGATGCCTTAAAGAAATTTGTTCCTTAATGAGAGTTTGAGAGAAAATTTAGAACTAAAACCGATTTCAAACAGAAATACAGGAGTATCCTATTCCGCTCTTATATGGTGTTTCATCTAACATTATGATGTCACAGGACACCTGTGAGCCGGACGTCATCTGAATCAGTCACCATGCCCTCCTACATTGATGCTGCTATCAGGATGACTCCAATAATCTGCACTGTTACACAGTGCCACACCGAATACAATCCGGTTTAGGTGAGAAATTATGAGTTGTATTGCATTCTACTGTGATTATGATTGCTCCCTGCTGACCGGAACCACACATCCCAAACACAAGACCATACCCGTCCAGACAGACCTTTCAGACCTGGTCGGATCAAATGAGATGTTTCTCAGTCATCTGGAAGCAATTCATTATCTTGATTTTCCAGGATGGTAAGACCCATCCGGTACTCCTACATTCTACCTTTTCTATTTCACGTGTTTTTTTCACTCTTCTTGTCATCAGACATTAACTCATGATCATGGTAATGATGGAGATCAGGGGTATGCTGATGATCATGAGTCACCAGGTCGTGCTGGTGAAGGTGGGCATGTTCGCTAGGATCTGATTCAAGGTGAGAATGAGTATGATGTCCGTCGTCATGCCGATGCCTGTGATCATGACTGACCCTGATATGAGAATGGAGATGATGATGGTCTTCTGTTGCTATCAGGTAAACCCCAATGGCCATAAACAGAAAACTCACAAAAACCTGATAACCTGGAGCCTCTCCAAGGAATACCCATGAGATCCCTGCACCGATAAACGGTGCCAGTGCAAAAAGGGAACCGGTTCTGATAGCCCCAAGCGTCCGAAGTGACCTGATAAAAAGAACTAGTGAGAGCCCATACCCAAAAAAACCCGTTATCAGGATATACAGAATAACATGAATGGAAGGGAGAGATTCCCCTATTAATGTTGCAAGGACGAGACCAACAATACCCGCACACATTCCTTTGATAATAACAACAGATGCGGGATCTTTTCCTGAAAGGCTACGGGTGACATTATTATCTATTCCCCAGCAGATGCACGCTCCAAGGATAAGCACTGCTCCTGCAGATATACCAAAGGTACCTGTGGGATCCACCGAGAGAATAAGCCCTCCTATCACAACAGCCGTCATCGCTAAGACAACCCTCCTTCCGAGTGGCTCAGAGAAGAAGAGAGTTGCTATAATCCCTGTCATGACCAGCTCGGCGTTTAAAAGAAGTGAAGCGGTCCCTGCCGGTACCATGGTTAGTCCGGTCATCAGGAGAATCGGACCTATGACACTGCCGACGATGACTATGACTACAAGAAATGGTATGTCTCTTCTTGTCACCGGTGCTTCTTGCTGTGTCTGTTGAGGCCTGATTATCTTAAGCAGAAGAAGCCCTGTACCTGCACCCATGTAGAGAAGAGCTGCAAGAGTTATCGGACCAGTTCCTACGAGAAGTATCTTTGAAACTGGAACGACAATTCCGAAGAGCAATGCTGCAGTGATCGCTCCAATGAGTGCGGGATGATCAGACCTCTGCATGATCTGATATTGATCCTGACCGGGGATAAATCCGTAGAAAAGATAAAAGGGAAGGCACCCGGGTATTGTTATACAACCAGAATATTCATAGTATAACTGGACTCATTCCCGGTGATAGGTTCCCATGACCGCATATAAATCGCATCAAATGTCTGGTTTCCCTTTGCAATACCTCGAACCAGCCAGTAATGCATTCCTCCCGACCCAGCAACACCCGGCTTGACAGGGTCAGCAACATAGGTATCATTTTCGATACGAAGGCCTGACGTCACTGTTGCATTCCACTGGAAACCAGTAGTGGGATTTTCTTTCAGGTAGATATTGATGGTATCATTAAGGGGCATTGTCTCCTGTGAGTCTGACTGCAGATTTTCTCCACCGGCCTTTTCCAAACCGGCACCTTCAGAAACAACAGACTGCCCTGATTCCTTTTCTCCGGGTTCAACAGTCGATGACTTTTTCTCTGGCGATGCTTTGCTGCTCTGGCCCGTGCAACCTGCCAGAAGTACTGCAGCAATTACCAGCATAACAAGAAATAATGTCCGATAATCCATGAATCCAACATAGGACAGCCGGTAATATAAGGACTTGCAGAACAATTCAGGATTTCACAATATGCACACCTTTCCTTTTCACAACATATAACCAGAAAAACCTCCACATGATGTACCATATGACCGGCCAGCGGCCGATAAAATGTCTCCTCCAGAATCCTGATTACTGTCTTTATGCTACCAGTACATTTCTGCCTCTTCTCAGCCAGCTGGAGGCAGAACTACAGGGAGTGGTGAAGGATGATGATATCGAGTATGTCCATCGCAGCCGGGTGGCAACACGAAGAATACGTGCTGCATTTCCTTTATTTTCTGACTGTCTCCCTGAAGATTCCAAGAAGAAATGGGAAAACCAGATTCGCAGACTTACGCGATCACTCGGTGAGGCACGCGATCTTGATGTACAGATAGAGTTTGTCCGTGCTTTTCTTGCAGAGTGCTGTCCTGAAAAGAGAAACACTTCTCCACTCTTCTCGTCTGCCGAGTTTCTTCAGATTTCACCAGTGATGACAACACCTGCAGTTGTCTCACAACAGAGCCATTCTGTACCTCCCCTTACAGTAAAGGGCCGGATTTCTGCCTGGATCGAAAAACATCTGAAAGTACCCCAACAGGAGAAGGGATCTTTAGGAAAGGAAAAAGAGGCTGCCTCTGCCATGCTTCATGTAGGGGATAGCAGTATATATCAGCCATCTGATCCAGTTTCTTTGGGACTTGAATGTCTTCTGCTAAGGCTGATACAGAAACGGAGGGTGATGCAACCAGGTGTTGCAGAAGAGGTATCAGATTTTTCCAGGAGAAGGGTTATCCAGGATATGGCAGCCTTTCTCTATGATCTTAAAATCAGAGCAATGCTTGAAGGGACAGGTACTCATCCGGTTGAGACCTACGAGCGTGCCTTCATGCAGATCATGGCCCGGGTATCTGATCTCTTCTGGTTCGAGCCATATCTTCAGGATTCATCACGGACAGAGCAGCACCACGAGATGCGTATTGCTGCAAAGAGGCTTCGATACACGCTTGAAGCCTACGCCGGGCTTTACGAGGATCGCCTTAAGCCCGAGATCAAGGTAATCAAACACCTTCAGGAATTCCTTGGTGACATCCATGACTGTGATGTCTGGACCGGACTTATGCCCCGGTTTCTTGAAGAAGAGGAGGAGCGGTCGGTTGCCTACTTCGGAAATCATGGATTCTTCGAACTCATAAAACCAGGGATCTCTCTCCTCATCACGGACAGGGGAAAAAGCCGTGAAGACCAGTTCAGGGAGCTTATCAGGTACTGGGAAGAAGTAAAAGAGGAGGGATTCTGGAACAGATTATCTGAGAAGATCTCATTACCACTTCAGCATTCATTTGACGGGGCCATAGATTCTGAACATGCAGGGCCACTGACCATCGCCCTGATCAGTGATGTGCATGCAAATCTTCCTGCACTCGAAGCTGTTCTTTCTGATGCACAGGTGAGGGGTGCATCTGTGGTTCTTCATGCAGGAGATCTAACCGGTTACGGACCGTTCCCTGATGAGGTTATCAACCTTATCAGAGAGAGGCATATCATCAGTGTTATCGGCAATTATGATCTCTCGGTCCTTTCGAAAAAATGGAAGACGGGAAAGCCTTCATCACAGGAGAAACAACTGGCGATGAGATGGGCGTATCACCAGATATCAGATGAAAACCGCACTTGGCTGGCCAGCCTTCCCAGAAAGATTTGTATGTGTGTGCGAGGCATCCCACTGATCCTCACACATGGAAGTCCTGATTCACTGACAGAGTACCTCGATTATGGAACTCCTGACACCAGACTGCACGAGATCGCAGCTGCAGAAGAAGCGAAAGTAATCATAACCGGGCATTCACACAGGGGGGCAGCTCGTGAAGTAGATGGAGTCTGGTTCATCAATGCAGGCAGTGTTGGAAGGCCAGAAGACGGTGATCCCCGGGCATGTTACGCCCTTCTTACCGTTGAACCCTTTTCAGTCATTCATATCAGGGTTCCCTATGAAATAGAGCGGACCGTTGAGGCAATACAACACAGACACCTACCTGATGCATTCGCACGAATCATCAGGGAAGGGAAATCTCTTGATGTGGTTCAAGATCCTGAGGAAAAGACATGAGTCAGACTGATTCACCCAGGGGGGGTCAGTTAGAAGAACAAAGAATAGGTTCCGCTCTCTCATTCATGGAACGCTATGATCCTGATCATCCTCACGCCTTCCAGGTGGAACGGCTTTCAGGACTGCTTTTTGATCTCCTTACCGGGCTTCACCGAATGGGAGATCCTGAACGGCGACTTCTCTCATTGGCATCTCTTCTACATGATATTGGCTGGAGTGTACCATCTCGTCCCCATCATAAGGCTTCAATGGATCTCATTCTTTCAGACACAACCATCCCATTGACTCCATCTGACCGGCAGATTGTGGCCCTCATTGCCAGGTACCACCGCAAAGCACATCCGGATCCCTCTCATTCATCGTTTGCAAGACTAAATAATAAGGAGAAAAGGCAGGTTCGCTGGTCTGCAGGTATTCTGCGTCTTGCCGATGCCCTCGATCGCTTCCACCGTTCATCGGTACAGGGACTTTCAATCCAGACCGGTGAGGGGGTAATTCAAATTGATTGCAGGACTACAGATGATCATATCCCTGAGCCAGAAACCCGGGTACTTGAAAAGAAGTCGGCTCTGCTCAGTGAGGTGACCGGGTGCCGGATAGAAATTTTATGGAACCAAACGAGCACAAAGTAGTTGCATTCATTGATCTTGGTACAAATTCAGCCAGGCTTCTGATCATCAGGCTGAACCCTAACTGTTCTTATTCAGTTCTTACCCAACAGAAGGAGGTTGTGCGTTTAGGTGAGGGAGAGTTTGCTGATAATATCCTTACACCTGATGCTATTACAAGGACTGTCATTGTCCTCTCCAGATTTGCTGAGATAGCATTGAGTTTCAAAGCTTCAGAGATTGTCGCTGTTGCCACTTCTGCAACCCGAGATGCGCGAAACCGTGACACCTTGATTACTCGAATACGGGAAGAGGCAGGTTTTGAACTCAATGTGATATCAGGACCAGAAGAAGCCAGACTGATATGGCTCGGGGTCTCAAGTGGTGTCAAGATAGGAAAGATAAAATCTCTGTTTATTGATATCGGGGGAGGAAGTACCGAGATCGTTGTTGGGGATCAGTATGAACCATTTCTGCTTCGAAGTCTGAAACTTGGTGCCATCAGGACCACCAATACATATATTCCACAAGACCTTACAGGCCCGGTTTCTCCTTCATTTGTTCAGACGATCCAAAAACACATCCGCAGCCGTGCAACACATACAATCAGGCATGTAGTTGGTAAAAAGGTACAACAGGCATTTGGAAGTTCGGGAACAATCACTACACTTGAAGCAATTGCAGCCGGTTTGAACTCTGTAACTCCTCACCAGCCAGGAGTAATAACCAGAAATGAGCTGTCAGCAATTATCTCACTCCTCTGTTCACTTCCACTAAAAGAACGAAGGAACGTTCAGGGTTTGAACCCGGACCGTGCAGATATTATTATTGCAGGGGCTCTTATCCTTGAATCACTGCTTGGACAGGCAAACATCAATGAGATCCAGATCTCTTCAAGAAGTCTGAGGGACGGACTTCTTGTCGATTACCTCTCAAAAATTCCTGGCTTTCCCTATGCCGAACAGAAACCGATACGGGAATCGAGTATATGGCATCTTGGAAGAACATGCCATATCAATGAACCACATGCCGATCATGTCAGAAAACTGGCACTCTCACTGTTTGATTCAGCACGTGATTCAGGACTGCAAAACCTTTCAAATTTAAGCAGGGAACTTCTCTCATATGCAGCAATTCTTCATGATACAGGCCAGTTCATATCATTCCCAGGCCATCACCAACACTCATTTTACGTGATAACCCATGCTCCTCTTCTTGGGTTTAACGAGCATGAAATCCTGATCATCGCTCTTGTCACCCGATATCACCGAAAAAAGATGCCACGCAGGAAGGACTCATCATATGGCCCATTGAGCAATGAAGACAAGATGATGGTCCAGATTCTCTCCATATTCCTTAGAATGGCCGAAAACCTTGACAGAAGTCATGACGGGAGAGTAACATGTGCAAAACTTCTGACTTCGGAGCGACGAAAGATAACACTGGCCATTGAATGCACTGCAGATTGTTCACTTGAACAGTGGGCAATCCTTGGAGATATCAGATCCTTTGAACGAATAATGAAGAGAGGACTAAAAATTGAGGTTTTCCCTTCCTCTGATGGAAAAAAACAACATGTCTAATCTAATGTATTAGTTGCTGTTTCCAGGTTTTATTTCACCTGCAACAGCTTTTGCCGCATCACCAGCTTGATTCATCGCTGATTTGTCCTTGAGCACATCGCCTGCTTTAAACCCACGTCCGCTTACAGATCTGATGATCTTCATCTCCTGGGCCTGGGCCCATATTTTCAGGGTTTCAAGTGCACGATCGTCGCCACTTTCTGCACAGACTGCAACCGGTATCACCTTTTTACCTTTCAGCTGACGTTCATGCCAGAGTGAGTATGAACGATCAATTAGGTTCTTTATCTGCCCATTGACATCATGGAAATATACTGGCGATCCGATGATGATAAGATCACTCTTCTTCATCCTCCGCACAATCCTGGAAAAATCATCTGACCTCAGGACACAGTGACCTTCTTTCATACATTTGCGACATGATTTGCACGGGCGGATTAAACTGCCGGCAAGGGAGATCTCCTTAACCTTCAGACCTGCAATGTCACTCTTTTCCAGGTCACTGACGATTGTATTGATCAGCCTACTTGTGTTCCCGTTTTTTAGAGGACTACCTGATATTGCAAGGACTCGCATGTCAATTAGTCCAATGTGATCACATATATAATGT
>NZ_DATMYY010000157.1:0-3102 GCF_035560735.1 Methanospirillum sp. | reverse complement strand
CTCCCCAACCATCCTCTCTCCTCACTTATCTCCTCAAAACTCCTCTCATATTAATCCTCTACTCAAAGTACCGCTAGACTTCTCCCCAGAATATCTCGACCTCCTCCAATCAACTGGCCTCCTCAACCTCCGGACAGTCCTCAATCCTGACCTTGGATATCTGCCGCTTAAACAAACTAAAATAAGACCTCTTCCCGGATTTCCACTCTTTCTGGGTGAGATGCGGACAGTTTCTCTCCTTGTAATGAGAACCATGAGCCCTGGGCCACAGACTCACGTACTCACCTGCTCAGAAAGAAAACCGGAAGGGCAGGAGCTCAGATAACTCGAAACCATCCCGGCTAACTAGCATATTCGTCTTCGCCTCCCCCGTCTCCCGTTCTGAGTCGGACCGATAATCTCCCACACAAGATGAGGACACTGCCTGGCAGCACACCAGTAGGTTGCCGGCCTCATCCATATCTCCGGACACTAAAAAACCCGAAATTGTATCGTGACCAGAATATCTCTCCCTGGAAATCACCCGACTCCGGGAACGATCCGAATGTTCCAAACCCTATCCACTTCCATGACCCCATGATCAGATAGGGGCCGATATACATCATGAACATCTATTTTTCCTGAAACCTGAGTTTCCCGTTCATAACACTGGTCACACAATCCCAGGTGCTGCTCTTCATCCCACCAGATGATCCGGGAGGTGTCACACACATGGCACCTTCCAAGATCTTTCCCAGTTTTGATACCCGCCGTTTAGCCATATCAGAACAGTTATTGCAGAGCATCCGATTCTGCCTCGATGGCTCTCGTAGCCTCTCCCTGGTCATCCGTTCCTGATAGTATATGGGGCTCCTTCCACACACCGAGCAGACGGTCCGGTCAAGAAACAAGCTTGCCGGAATCTGATGAAAAAAAATTCCTTGAGAAAAACTCAGAGTCGTGTGAAAAAATCGCTGTAAAAACCTGGATCACTGCATTTAGAGCCTATGAGATTGTCTTGAAATTATGAGGAACAAATAGCGGCGTGATAAGAATCAATATATAACCGACTCAATGGTTGGTAAAAAAGTAAAAACACGAAGTGTTTTACAAAAACAATGCCCCAGCCCGGATTTGAACCGGGGACAACCAGATCTTCAGTCTGGCGCTCTCCCAGTCTGAGCTACTGAGGCGCGACTATACAGATACTCACTTGGCATTAATATATTTGTCGATATTTCCTGGCAGTGGATCATCAAATCGCTCGTATTATCAGGTCAGAAACCAGAATTTAATGTAATGTTCTTCAGAAAGCGGAAGAATGGGCCTGATATCGCATCCATATCTGCAGACATAGCCCTTCGGACCGCCCATATCGTTCATCTCACCCACAATGACTTTGACGCGGTCGGCGCCGATGCCGTACATCGCATGAGATTCCGGAAAGAAGGCGTTCATACCCTCTGGAGTTCGGTTGGCAAATTCCCGATGTATCTGGAGATAATCTCACAGATTGCGGGAAACGGTGACACACTGAGCATCAGCGATCTCTCATACCGCCGTGGTGTAGAACAGCACCTTCGCAAAATCAAGCAGAAAGGATGGAGGATCGAGTGGCGGGATCATCATCGCTGGAACGAAGATGAGATTGGTCTGATTCGCAAAATCGTTGATCATCTTCATATTGATACCGGACGGTGTGCCTGTGGGATCTGTACTGTTGATCTGGCACCTGAAGATGTAATAGCAGAGGAGATCGCACTGGTTGTCTGTGACTATGATCTCTGGAAGCAAAAAGATCCCAGATCAGCAGTTCTTGGCCTCGTTCTTCAGAGGAACAAGAACCGTGATCACGTTCGCGATATGCTGATGATGGGAGTGTTTGATGACAAACAGATCAGAAGCGAGTACCAGGATATCATGCGTGAGATGCAGAGGATCATGAACCGGACTCTTCGGGCTGCAACCATTCTTGGCACAAAGTACCGGATGGCTGTCAGTCCGATGTTTGGGTATCCAAGTGAGACCGCCGCATACCTGCGAAAAGAACTCAAGTCTGATATTGAAGTACTGGTATCTGATTCAGGCAAATTCTCTATCAGATCTGTCCCTCCGATAAGCCATCTCATCGCACGGGAGTTTGGTGGAGGAGGCCATCCCCATGCCGCCGGAGGATTTTTCAGGTTTACTCTCTGGGATAAGATCCTCCTCAGGATACTAAAGAAAAACAGGCACTTTGAGAAGATATCTGCAGTCGCAGAATTACAAAAATAAATTCAATCGGTTGGAACCGGGATCTCTGCACTATCAGCAATACGCTTCCAGTATTGCTTGTCTTCTCCTCTCCCATATCCTCCGACCTGAATCTTTTCAGGATCCAGATGTTTTAGCACTCTTTTGAACCCCTCCTCGTTAGGCTCTATAAGAATGAGATTTCTGATATCAAACTGATCAATGAGTTCATCAAGGAACTGAACCCTGTTACTTGTTAGTGCAATCGTGCTCTGAACCTCAAGAAGTTCTGACTGGGCAGCGATAGTTCCATCTGGAATAACAAAAATCGTCTTTCGTGAAGAGAGAAGTTCTGCCTCTATCAGACTGACCTCTTTGGCATGAAGGATGTGACCTGTTATCTTCTGGTCCCGCATGTTCCTGAGAATTTTTGCATATCCATCACAAAACTCTGCAAAGGCCTCTTCATCTTCTGGATCTGGTGATCCTGGCAGAACACCCGGTGACGGGAGAACCGATGTAACCTGTCCCGCAGTTTTAATCATCACCTGTGCATCTTCCTCAAAAACTAAAGTGTTTACCTGGCATCCCTCATGAGAGCAGGTGAGAGCATCCTCAAAGCGTGACTGCATAAACATCCCCCCACCTGCAGGTGATAAGATTCCTGCTTCGAGCTGCTTTTCCAGCGATCGGATAAGGTAGTATGTTGTCAGATCTGCCTCCTGACCCTTCATCGACCTGATAAAGCAGGTGAGTTCATCCATATCCGGCTGATCGGGCTCTGATCCGAGAGATATCGTTTTTAACCGGATTTTTTTTGCCATTTCTAATCATCTTATTTATAATATCAATCCCAAAAATGTAGTGATGAACAGTCGGCCTCTGCTAGTT
>NZ_DATMYY010000156.1:0-13484 GCF_035560735.1 Methanospirillum sp. | reverse complement strand
GTATTATGTTTATCTTATTACAGAGTGACATAGTAAGGATGAAAGGATTCCGGCATAAGTCTGTGGAAAAGAAGGAGGAAGTAAACTGGACAAAATACGTAGTTGTTGTTGCGTGTGTCCTTTTGGCTGTCTTCATGGTCTTCTCCATGCTCGGGATGTCCTGGCTCAATATCTTCAGCCAGGCAAAACCCGGAAACAGTGCGACTGTAGATTTTACAATTCGTGATGGGCAGAACCGCCCGGTCGTAACTACTACATCCAATACCTATCTTCAGGCTCAAAACGCAGGTAATCTCGTAGTGATGAGTGACAAACTTCCGATCAGAGTCAATATTACAGAAACCCGTGATTTGGTCCCGATCCAGGTTATGAACCCGTCAAATAATGGTGGTCTAATTGACTTCGGACTCTTCAGACCTGAACTTGATGCAATATCATACGGGCTTGTCGGCATGAAAGTAGGAGACACAAAGTCAATGCAGATTCCAGGTGCTTCTCAAATGACCCGGACGATGTCTAAGGCGCAGTTTGCAAATATTACGGGAGAGTCCTTCGCAAAAGCAAAAGTAGGATCCCAGGTCCCGATCGCATTCAGCGAGACACCGCAGATCGCAGTTGACAATGCAACCCCCTCTACATATCTGAGGACCTCAACGATCACTGATATGACTGATGAGAATGTTACAATCAACTATGGATATCCAACGATTGATATCACACTTACCCAGCTGTCCACCTCATCATAAGGTGGTCAGATTCGGTATGCATATATCCGTTTGATGGTGTTTGCAACCTCAAACTTTCCTCTTCTTTTGGTAACCGCCCCGTTTCTCATCCTGATATGTCCTATGCGTGATTTCACGCCCTTAATGACATATACGTCACCGACAACGAACTTCTCGTCACCTTCGCATCTTACATAGAGTGGGAGAGTATGCCATCCGTCGTGTACTGAAAAGCGTACTACAACCTGATCAATGACCCGGGTCCATAGGGTATCAATATCTTTTCCCAGGGACTTGGTTAGCCGCTTATCTCCAGACTCGATAGACATTACCTCAATACCGGTGCCTTCTCCGTCGTCAGACTCAGCGATTAGGTAATCACCGACTGCAACCTCTTCATCCTCTGCAATCTCACACTTGCAGACTGATGATGCTCCTTCATTACTGACAATTGCCTTGATCTGTAATAATGCAGGTTCTTTTGGCACAGGGATGCGTGAAACCGTCCCACAGATAGTACACTTGATCACCTGGTTTGTGGTCCTGCTCAAAACCTCATGCTCGGTCTCTTCGTCGCATGTGGTGCAGAACATATCAATCTGATCCATTCATTATCAATGGAAGATATCTCTGTATAAATGCCAAGGGCAGTTGAGCGGTTCTCAGCATTCGGACACCCTGAAGTGACTGCAACTCACAAGACCACCTTCGAGATAACTGCAGAGCAGCACCTCTCACCTTCAGGAAACTGCATCATCGCTGTGCGCTCTGAAAAAGGGGCAGCCGATCTCTCTGATCAGTTCAGGGAACTGATGCGCTCTCCCGGCTGCAGACTCATTACCGAACTTCGATGCAAAGAGGTTGAGGTGACTGTCACCTCTTCTGGTTCACCGGGCCTCCTGCTTGATCATCAGACTGATCTGGTCTGGCGAAGATCGTCGTTTACCTGTGGGCGTACCATCGGTCTGTACAGCGATTATACCGCAGGGATGCTTCCCCGTGACCTGATAACCCTTCTGAAACTGGGTGAGCAGCTTGATGTTACCCTCACTGCAGAATTGGATCCTGATTCCAGTGATGAGCATGAACCATACGGGCTACCCGGTCTGAATCTTCTGATAGATGAATAACTGCAGGAGAATTTTATTAGGATCCAATAATCAATATGTATTCTGAAAATTGGAGGATATTTAATATGGATAAAATGGGACTCGGTATGCTTATTGTTGGTATTGTTCTGATTCTCGGAGGAGCGTACGGCATCTGGTTCTTCCTCCCTGATGTCATCAATGTAGTCAAGGGTGCAATCGGTATTGTAGCCCTCCTTGCAGGAATCATGTTTGCAGGGATTGGTTTCATCCTGGTTAAGGATTGAACCTGCAGATATCCTTTTTTTGTAATTTGTATCTATCAGCCTGAAATATCAGGCCCTTCGTTTTAAAACAAGAATTTTAACCGGGACATCACGTTTGTCTTCGGAATGAAAAAAGAAGGTCCTGGGGATGGCGAATTCTGCAGCGATCACGCCGGCTATCTCTGCCCGGTCTGCTATATACTGCCGAATAAATGGTTCTGATCCAGCATTGAAGATTCCATACACAACCTCTGCCCGAGAGAGTGCGAGATCTATAAAGGGCCTGTCAGCATGTTGCACCTGTGCTCCGAAAGGAGGGTTCATGATCACGGTATCTGCCCCCGGAACCTTATCCCAGGTTACGGGGTTTGAAAGGTCAGCATCAATAAACGAGATCTTGGTTTTGAGTTTATTTGCATTCTCTTCAGCAACCCTGGTCGCCTCCTGATCGATCTCAACTCCTATCACCTCACCTGCCCCAATCAGTGCTGCCCCAATCCCCAGTATACCGGTACCTGATCCAAGTTCAAGTACACGGAGGTCAGAAATATCACCGGCAAGAAATGCGGTGTAGAGAAGCCGTGCAGCAAGCGGTGCCGGAGTCTGGTACTGTTCCCGTTCAGGGAGGGGGTGTGAAAAACCGGTGACCTGTTCGAGAAGCATCTCGAGTTTGCGTAGTTTCATTTGATCTCGTCAACCTCGTAGTCCTCAAATCCCCTGACACCGCAGAGAATCTCAAACTCCTGCGGGGTGAGTACCGGGACCGGCCATCTGACCTGATCATCATAGGCAAGCCTGGGGCAGGCGGTGTTCACGTAGCAGGGCAGACCAAGGTTGAGCAGTTGATCTGGTGTCACCTCCCGTAGTTGGACAAGGATTGCTTTTGGAGAGAGAGATGCGAGCTTTGCAGCCAGCTCCCTGCGTGCCTGACCACTCTTTGGTGAGACGAGAATTCCTATTTTTTCGGCTGGTTTTGCCTTCTCGATTAGGGCATATCGCCTTCTGAGCAGCCGCTCACCGTTGACTTCCTCTATCTGCTTTGTGTATGGGTCGCAGGCGATCACTTTAGCTCCGGTTGCTATCTGAACACCAAGAGGGTGAAACACCCCGGTTCCAAGGTAGAGAATCTCAGTTTCTCCTGTTCTTCGGGCTGCCTCAAATGAGCAGCCAAGGATCTGGCCTGGATAGGGAGTCCGGTCTGATCCCTCCGCAACAGTTACTGATATCCCTACCTCTTTCAGAATCCGGCAGATTTCAGGGATCAAATGAGCGTGCTGCACGGTTGTGACCAGACCTATTCTGCCTGTTGTAAAGTATGGGATTGCATTCAGAACTACTTCAGGATCAAAATCCATTCTGAAGATATCGTAGAGAATCCGTTCTGTCTTGTCCACCGGTGCATGACCAAGGTGAATCAGCAGATCTGCATCTTTAAGCAGGTCAATATCAAGATCACAGGCACCGTAACAGGGATCACCACTGACAAAAACAGTAAACCCTGCAGATTGAAGGTCTAGGGCAAGTTCAGGGAGACGGCGTTTGAGCCCCTCTGGTGCCTGGAGGGCAACCCTCTCTGCCCCCCGCTGTTTCAGTTCTGCAATCAGGTCAGAGCTGGCGATCAACGATCTTCACCGTGTCTTCCACTTCGATTGCAACGAGATAGTGGTAAGGCATGGAAATTTCCGGAGTTCCCTTCTTAATAGCAAAACAGATCCCGGCAACCTCTACCCCCAGCTCACTGAGTGTATGAAGAATGCCATTCACGGTCCCTCCTGTACTGATCACATCATCCACGATGACAACCCGGTCTCCTGGTGACAGGCCATTGATGAACATCTTCCCTTTTGAGTACCCGGTCTGCTGCATAACCTCCTGCTCACCAGGAAGGCCATAACTGCGCTTTCGGATAATATTTACCGGGATATCGGTCATCAGTGAGATTGCGGTTCCTATCGGAATTGCCATCGCCTCTGCGGCCACGATGTATTGTACATCACGCAGATCAAGAAAGTGTATCATCCCGACTGCAACTTCCCGGAGTACAACCGGGTCTATCCTTGGAATACCATCGGTGATCGGATGAACAAAATAATTGTATTCTCCCTTTTTTACAATCGGGCACGTTTCAAGTGATTTAATTAGATGGTCTATCATGAAACTCTCCAAATTCTGCAAGGAACTTCTCAATCACATCCCGATGAACATGGGGCATGCATACGATACGCAAATCCCCGCTTCTGGTATAGGATACTGCCCAGGGTTCAGGCACATCTGTGTGCTCGAAAGTTGCCACGTTTACATCAGGAGTTATCTTCCTCTTCACCCCGTATGCTTCCATACCCTCGGTGAGCCGCCTTGTGTTCTCCATACAACCGGCAACAATCGCTTCCATCCCGTCTCTTCCGAGGTGGGTAAGAACAGCATATGCTCCTGCGACAGATGCCCCGGGCCTGGTTCCACTCAAACTGTAACTCTGTTTAACCGTGAGGTATGGTGTGTCCACCAGAAGGTTACAGAAGCAGGCCTCATCTCTGACCATCAGTACACCGGCTGGGATGGTACTCATTCCCATTTTATGAGGATCTACTGAGATCGATCCGACACCACCGACCTTGAAATCAAACTGTGGTGCGTCCTTCAGAAATGGGAGAACAAGTCCGCCGAATGCAGCATCAACATGCAGGTGTATGTCCTCCTCCTCAGCAAGTTTTCCAAGTGCCGGGATGGGATCAGTCATGCCATACTCTGTTGTTCCTGCAATTCCTATGAGGCAGCAGGTATCTTTATCCATGAGTTCAGCGGTCTTGGGAATATCCATCCTGTACTGCTCGTCAAGAGGAGCAACCCGCATCTCAATGCCCATCATCCTGCAGGCTTTTTCAAAAGAGAAATGGGCTGATGCCGGCACGATGATGTTGGGGTGATCAGACTTCTTTGCAGCCTTGGTAAATCTGAGTACCTGAATATTAGATTCAGTGCCGCCTGATGTAGAGCAGCCGCCGGCATCAGGTGCATGGTAGAGATCTCCAAACCAGCGGATCAGGAGTTCATCGACATGGGCTGTGCCTGGAAAAAGACCGGGGTCTCCAAGATTCGTCTCCATGAAGAGATTATGCGCACGGACCGCAACCGTGTGAGGTGGAGTACACATTGAGGAGAGGATGTGATCCCAGCAGATGTCCCTGCGGCGGCACTCTTCAAGAAAACAGAAGAGAGATTCTGATGAGATACCATCAGAGACCATAGTTCTTTCGTGCACCTTCAAGAATAATGCGCTGCTCGGTACGGGCGACTGTCTCGCGGATCTTTGCTATAGCATCAATGTTGGATGAGACACTGGTGATCCCATGCTGGACAAGCCAGGTGACCATATCAGGCTCACTGCCTGCCTGTCCACAGATTGAGACCTCAACTCCCCCTTCACGGCATGCTTTAATGGCCCGGTCGATGAGTGCCAGTACTGCCGGGTGCTTTGGCCAGTACATATCAGTTACGTTCTCATTGTTGCGATCGATAGCGATGGTATACTGAATAAGATCGTTTGTACCAAACGAAGCAAACTTTATCCCTGCCTTGACGAAATCGTCGATGATAACCGCACTTGCCGGGATCTCTATCATAATGCCGAGGTCTACATTCTCAACGTCCACCCCTGCATTCCTGAATTCTTCTTTTGCTTTGATGAACTCGTTCGGGTGTGATACCATCGGGAACATGATTCCAAGATTATCATATCCGAGATCCCACAGCCGCTTGAAGGTCTCGATCTGAAGTCTGAACTGCTTAGGGCTCTGGAGATCACGCCTGATCCCTCTCCATCCAAGCATCGGGTTGTGCTCTATTGGCTCACTCTTCCCGCCCTGCATGTTCCTGAATTCATCGGTCGGTGCGTCCAGGGTCCTGACCCATACAGGTTTTCCGGGAAATGCATCCAGGACGACTTTGATCCCATTCAGAAGTTCTTGAATAAACTCCTCTTCCCGGTGATTCTCGATAAACCAGTTAGGTGTTTTATTAAGGCCGAGGATGAGATGCTCAATCCTGAGCAGGCCAACGCCATCCGCACCGGTTGCTGCTGCACGGGCGGCCGCCTCTGGCATTGAAACGTTTACTTTGACCGAGGTTGCTGTGATGATCTTTGAAGGACCTGCTGCAACGGTGGCCACAGAACTGACGATTTCCGGTTTTGCGGTCTCGATGATTCCATCATAGATGAGCCCCTTCTCTCCGTCAACAGTGACAATCTGCCCTTCTTTCAGTAATTGGGTTCCTATTTTAGTACCGACGACAGCTGGTGTCCCAAGTTCCCGTGAGACGATCGCTGCGTGACAGGTCATTCCCCCCTCATCAGTAACGATGGCGGAGACCTTTCTCATCGCGGGAACCATATCAGGGTTTGTCATCCTGGTGACCATAATGTCACCCTCATTTACCTTTCCGATGTCTTTGACATCGTATACAATGGCGACCTTACCGCTTGCGATACCTGGTGAGGCTCCCTGACCCTGCAGAATCACCTTATCGGCGCTACCGGTTGTGGCAGTCTGTCCGTTCTTTTTTGCTCCGGTTTTTATGGTGGTGATCGGTCTGGACTGGAGCACAAATATCTGATCCCCGACAATGCCCCACTCCATATCCTGCGGAACACCATAATGCTCTTCTGACACAATTCCGTATGTAGCGAGCCGTTTCACCTCTTCATCAGAGAGAACCTGCATTTCCTGGCGGTCAGCCCTAATGTCAAGAGTTTTTGTTCCGTACTCTCCGTCTGCTACGATCTCTGTGCGCTTTGTTGCAATGAATTTGTCAATAATCCGTTCCGTTCTCTGATCAAAGACATATTTATCTGGAGAAACCGAGCCTGAAACCACAGATTCACCAAGTCCCCATGATCCCTCGATGATTGTCAGGGATTCACCGGTGACCGGATGCGAGGTGAACATAACTCCTGCTTTCTCTGAAGGCACTAGACGCTGCACAACGACTGCGATATTTACTGTGTGATGTTCGAATCCCTGCTTTGTCCGGTAGTATATCGCCCGTGCCCCGTAAAGAGAAGCCCAGCAGACCTGAACTCCTTTGAGCAGATTTTCAATCCCTTTAATATTGAGAACAGTCTCCTGCTGCCCGGCAAAGCTGGCGTCAGGGAGATCTTCTGCGGTGGCACTGGATCGTGCAGCAACGATGCTACCGCCGCGTGACATCTTTTCATATGACCGGGCAATGGCCTCTTTTAGATCCGTGGGCATCGGTGAGTCATAGACAAGTTTTTTTGCCTTTTCAGCAGCCTCTTCAAGCAGGTCATTATTGTCGACATCCAGATCTTCAAGAAGCGCATAGAGTTTATCTTCAAGATTGGTTGCAACCAGAAACCGGCGAAATGCCTGACTGGTTACCACAAACGCGGGAGGAACAGGGAGGCCGATAGATGCCATCTCACCTAGGGATGCACCTTTGCCTCCGACTGAGGAAATATCCTCCTTACGTATCTCTTCAAGCCACAGAATATCAGGAATACCTGTCATGACACACCAAAATTACTCTATACTATTCCTCTACAGTGCAGTAAAAGTGTTGCCTGATCCAGAGAACTAAAATCACTGAAACATGGCATGAATATCTCGCGTGACCGGCATCTATTTATGCAAATTGTACTAATCTATTGAGGCAATATCCCGCCTTAACTCAGACTGGTAGAGTGCGCGGCTGTAGTATGGATTGCCGCTTGAGGTAACTGCGCAGCTACCGCGATGTCCCCGGTTCAAATCCGGGAGGCGGGATCCTTGTATTTGCCCAGATAGTGTAGTGGCCTATCATGTCGGCCTGTCACGCCGACGACTCGGATTCGAATTCCGATCTGGGCGTCTGTTTTTTTAATACCAGCATCTTATTAAACCGCTCTGGGAAAACTATACTCAGCATTTATTCCGGGGTTCATACCTATGACAAAACGCGGAACATTATATTTCGTTCTCATTCTGCTGATCCTTGCAGGCTCTCTGGTCACTGCAGACCGGCTCCCGAATGTGAGCAAGACTACCAATATGCAGGTTCCGGCTACCACGAACCTCCAACTTGTGGGTATGATGGATTCACAGACCCAAGTTCAGATGAATACCCGGAATTATAACGGGACTGACGCAGAAAGTCAGGGATTTTTGTCTCCAGGGTCTACCGAGTCAAATCTGATTTATAAGAATGACATGATGACCAACGGTGGTTACCTGGCCCTTGCAAAAGACCAGACATTTGATGAGGGAAACCAGAATAAGAAGGGATATAACGTTGATTCTGCGATAGTCTCAACCTATGCAACCGATCCTGACAAAGGGTCACGTATGAGTACTTCAGAACAGCTTACTCTCACAACCACCGGCAATTGGACTCCATTAAATCAGTCAATTCACAATCCACTGGTCTCTCAGATTATCGGTAAATATATCGGTGCCTTTGAGAGTTCTTACGATGCAAAATCAGATGTGTCACTAACAACTGGTCAATTGGCAACTATTGCGCAGGGCAGATCCACAGGGTATGATGACACAGTGCCTGCAGCTGTTAAATATCAACTCGGAATTCATCCGGATACATCCACCGGGCTGCCATACGCTCAGGGTAGTGCCGCAACCAATTTCGTAGTGACAAATCGGGAAGGTTATCAGAACACTTCGAATGAGTCATCGACAAAGACCTTTGCTGATTCAACCAAGGTAAATGGCCTTATATTCAAGTTTGGAAAAGATTTCAGTGTTGAGTCCGGTCTTGAGGTTGGTGGCTCTTAAACTCCTCGTTTTCTTCCCTTTGAACAAACTATTTGGACTCATCCCTAACAATACTCCTTATAGATGAAAACCGAGTTTTTTGACAGGTATGGTATCCGGCTTCTCATGATTCCGCTCCTGTCAGTCTGTGTGTCATGTTCCATGGGAGCTGTAGTAACTCCTCCTTTTGACACCTCGGTCATTGCTTCATCATCTGTTGCAAATATTCAGAATGTTGCGTATGAGTCACATCTGGGGTCAACACTGATAGGTGAGGATGAGAATGTTCCCGCTGCGGTGAAGTATTCAGTCAGCATAACCGGCGCCAACCGGACTGATGGTCAGGGGGCTGAAGGTATTGCTAGAACCAGGTTTGTTGTATCAGTCCTTGAGGGAAGGGACACTGATCTGAATACATCATCTGAGCATGTATGGCGGGATAACACTGAAGTCGCAGGCACTATCAGAAATCTTATGAAAAATTTCGAGTATAAATCAGGTATGCGGATTTAGGAAGTGATTTAATGGCTAAATTCTGGGCTGTTTGCCTAATGTTGATAATGATGGCAGTTCCTGGTAGTGTTCTGGCATATGAGTTCAAAGCAAGTGAACTGGGCAACCCTGATGGATTTATATGTCATCCTGACTGGCAGTATTTCAGTGCGAGTGAGATGGCATCGAATTTTACTGCTGATCGGGTTAAAGGTGATGCCCCATTTACTGTGCAGTTCTTTGATACATCGTATGGATTTCCTGAATCCTGGTCCTGGGACTTTGGTGATGGGAATTCATCTGATGAGCAGAATCCAGTTCATACATACCTGCTCCCCGGTTCATATGATGTTGCGCTTAAGATTGGTACATCATATAATTACGAGACTTCAATGGCCAACTATAACAACACCAGTCTTGGTCAGTTTACTGATATGAAATGGTCAAGTACAGCACGGGAACTCAATTTCATCAGTGTATCTCCCGAAGGTTCAGGAACAGATCAACCGATTCCTGACAACTATTACCCTGAACCAAGGAAAGGTGTCGCACTTCCTTCTGGAGATATTGGTGTTGTGGGAAGTGCTCAGTATGATGCAGCAACCATCACAATGACTCCGAGCACTCAGAAAGGGTATACCGATACTCTGAATATAAACGGAGCCTACAAACTCACGAAGTATACTCCCTACAATAATGCATATTAACTTTTTTTGACTGAACGGGTGATCATATATCTTTTGAACGATTGAATAATTCAGGCCCACAACCGTATGGGAGCCTGGCTATACTGCTCTTAATTGGATTTTCGATCCTCAGTATTCTGCTTTGTGTACTGACTGCCGGGTGCATCACTGACAAACCGGTGAATGTAACCCATGTTCAGGAGAGTTTGAGTAATGCAGGAGAAGATGCTTCAATATCAGGTGATGATTCTAAAGCAATTGCGCTGGTTGATGCAGCTCTCAGTCTGAACAGCACAAACCCTGATCTCTGGCTACGTTCTGGTGATCTTCTGGTAAAGGCCGGGGAGCAGAATGAAGCTCTGGAAGCCTATGATCAGGTGCTGACCCTTGATCCTGTCAACTCTTCAGCACGGACAAACCGTGGCCAGATCCTGATTGAATCTGGAGATCCTGATAATGGGAGTGTAGAACTTGAGAAGGTCGTCAGGGAAGATCCCGGATATGCCCCTGCCTACATTGCTCTTGCCGAGTTCTATGCCGGGCAAAAGCAGTATAGTGATGCACTTGCCCTTTACAATAATGCAACCAACATCTCTCCCAACAGTTCGCGGTACTGGGTTAGAAAAGCTGAACTCTACATGAATATCAGCCGGTATAATGATGCAGCAAAAGCATACGACCGTGCATTGATAGAAAACAAAAGTGATGCTGACTCCTGGCGTGCTCTTGGCGATCTACTCAGGTCTTCAAAGCGATATTCAGAAGCAGCAGTGGCGTATGGACAGCTGAATGGGCTCAGGCCTGGAAACCTGTCAAATCAGAAGATCGAAGCAGACCTTTTGGCAAAGGGTCTCAAACTTGAGAAGGCAGTTGCTGCATACAATACATTATATCAGAAAAATCCTGATGATTTGGAAATTCTTCTGGCATACAGCAGAATACTGAATTCAGTGGGTCAGTATAGCGATTCTCTCAATATCTCCCAGAAGGCACTCAAAATTGATAATAACTCGGCAGATGCATGGTCCAGCATTGGATTCTCATACGCAAACCAGCAGAAGTTTAATGAGTCACTTTCTGCATTTAACCGTTCATTAACCCTTAATCCAGCCAACGATGCCACCCATTCGAACATCGGATTCCTGCTGCTACAAGAGAAACTGTATGACAAAGCACTATATGAGTTTGAAAATGCCACTCGCATGAATCCTGATGATTCATCATCATGGACTTACATGGCAAAGACGAAAAAGGAACTGGGAGACTTTAAAGGATCAGCAGAAGCAGGGAAGAAGGCTACAGCGCTGAATCCGACTTCACCTGACGCCTGGTACATCCTTGGAGATGCATCATTCTGGAACAAAGATTACGATACTGCAGAATCAGCATTTAGAAAAACGCTTAACCTCTCCCCATCTTACAATGCTGCATGGCAGGGCTTCATTGAAACACTGCGAAAAGTAAACCGGGCTGAGGAGTCTCTTCATTTTTATGATAACCTTCTGGCAAAAGATCCTAACAACACCCTAGCCTGGATGAACACCGGGTATGCCGCCGATAGAGCCCAAAAGTTTGACATATCAGAAAAGGCTTATAAAAAAGTAACTGAAATTAACCCAAATATGACTGATGCCTGGATCAGTCTTGCGTATGCCTATTTCCAGCAGGGCTATCCTCTGGGTTCAATCCCTGCATACACACAGGCGATCAATCTCAGTCAAAACCTAACTACAACCTATGTGAACAGGGGAGCCGCTTATCAGATGGTGGATCAGGATGAGAAGGCAAAAGCTGACTTCAACAAATCCCTGGAACTGGATCCTGATAACCATGATGCATTGTATGGTATGGGGCGTATTTTATACAAAGAAGGGAAGATAACGGAATCTTTCCCCTACTTCCAGAAGATCAATGAGCAACTTTACATCTCCCGGATTTATGATAATCTCTACCAGGGCTATACCCGCTTCTCCAATAACTATCATTACTGGCGGTACACCTACCAGTGGACATAGATCCTGGTCAAGCCGACCCCTTTTTTGTTTATTGATTCCAATTGTGGCGATATCCTTCAGCAGGGAGCAGATCTCTGTCAAGAAGTATATCCTGCTTCTCTGTCACCGCTCCGATTATAACTGTTTCTTTGGGGAGGATTTGCCTGTCTATGGAAGGTATTGTGAATAACAGTTCAAAGTCCCCACCGCCAAAGAGTGCCATCATGAGTGCTTCATCTGGTTTGTAATCTGGGAGGCACGGGATCTCTGAGCGGGATAACTCACAACCGACTCCTGATGCTTTCATTATGTCATGAACAGAGATAGCGAGACCATCACTGATATCCATCATGGATGTGGCACCAGCCTGGCGGATGGCGATTCCTTCATGTACTCGTGGTGCTGGTTCGCAGAGATCTCTCCAGTATCTCCTGTCACCTTTTAGCCCTGCCATTGCACGTCCCTGGATCCCTGTAACCCCGATAAGATTGCCAGGTCTTGCCCCTGACCTCCTCACTGGTTTCCCCTCTGTCACAACACCGATACCGGTAGAGACAAGGGTCAGTTCTGTATGAGAATCGAGGTCCCCTCCGACATACTGTGCCCCATATTTCTGGCAACATTCATGAGCCCCCTTTATAATATCGTTGAGCCTGCTTTCACAGTCAAGGCCTATAGCGAGGGTGAGATACTTTGGTACAGCCCCCATGGATGCGAGATCGCTTATGGTGACAGCCATCGCCATCCACCCGATCTGCCAGTTTGTCATCCCTGATGGAAAATCAGTTGTTTCATGGAGCATATCTGTTGATACAACCGGGATTCCTTTAATTTCAGGTAATACTGCACAGTCATCACTGCATGCCTCTTCACCTAGTACCGGGCAGATGAGATTGAGCAGTTCTCGATCATCCATTTCTTCTCACCTGTTTCTCCCTCTGTGCCTGGTACTCTTTGAAGATTCCATCGATCATCGCTTCACTCTGTTTTCTTCTAAACTCATCCAGGCCATCCTGCCAGATGCTCATGGCCTCATAAAGCAGGTCAGGATCGCAGGATCCAAAGTCACCTTTGATGCTAACCGGCACTGACGCTCCGGGAACAACCGGGAGTTCCTCTGCATAGGAGAGATCAAGCAGTTCTTCCGGGATGAAACTGGTAGAACGTTCTCCTATGATGAGTGCGCCTATTCCTGCCTGGCTCAGATCATGAATGTTATTTTTCCCCCATATTCCCGGGGTTCTGACCTGCAGGATATCGCCGCTTTTAAGACCGATGCGTTCGTTTACTGATCTGATGCTCTCACGAGAGAGATCAACAATCACCTTGACTGACTGAAGGTCTGCATTTGGATCGCTGTTCTCAACTTCTTTCATCCTCTTGAGCCGCTTGTGAAGTTTTTTATTATTTTTCTCCTCAAATCTGATTCTCTTTTTTAGATTCTCGATGATGAGATCCCTTCTGGCAATATC
>NZ_DATMYY010000155.1:0-12986 GCF_035560735.1 Methanospirillum sp. | reverse complement strand
CTAATAACCCTCCCAGGATAATATGTATGTAACTCCGTTTCAGGATGGGATAATGGGATTAGATGATTCATTTCATGAAGGGCTAAAAGCTTTTCGTGACGGACGATATCAGGAAGCCATTCAGTTACTGCATGAATCTGTTGCAGCCAACGAACAGAATCATAAAGCATGGAATGCTCTGGGTGTTACATACACTAAACTCGGAGAACTAGAGAATGCCCTGAACTGTTATGAGAATGCACTCAAATATGATCCTGGTAACCTCTCGTATGAGCAGAACCGTGATCAGATCGTAAAAAAAGCTTTCAAGAAGATCAGTCCACCTGAAGAGGATAGAAAACCGGAGAAAAAGCAGGATCGACAAACTAACAGGATAATCCCGTATCAAAAATACCTCCTACCGGCTGCTGTGTTGGTTTTGGTAGTGATTTTGGCAATCTTTGTACTAGTTGTACCTTCACTTACTGGCAGTCATAGTGCATCACCTGTCCATTCTCCAACACCTGTTCAAACAGTTGTTCCTGAATCTACCCCCATTTTATCAGATAATGAAACTCAAACCAATAGCTCAAATGAGACTGCTGCACCTGACAACCAGACAACGAAGTCATCAGTAGATTCAGGTGGACAGCAGCCATCCCTTGTTATCAGTGGCGATCTGAATGGAAAATATACGAAAGGGCTTTCAGAATTGACCTTTACAATTGTGCTTACAGATGGCAGTCAGCCACAATATTTGCCACGGGTTAGTTATCTCTGGTCAGCTGGCACGATGGATCCGATAACAGTTCTTCCTGCAAACCCGGCATCAGGTACTATCAAACCGGGTGACGAGCAGGAGGTTACGTTGCAGATTCCAGCTGAACAGCAGCCACGAGGCGGCGAGAAATTCAGCCTTGAGATTCGGCCACCAACAGGACTGCCTGCATTCTATTCAATGACCCTTCCGGCTAATTACCGGGGTGGGATCATTGCAAATCCATTATCCGGAAATTCGGGTTCTTCTTCGTCTGGTACTACTGAGTCAGGGTTGACAGGATCCAACCTTGTAGTTGATGATACAGTGAATGGTTTTTACTCCGGAGAGCTTGAGGAGTTGTCATTTACTCTTCGTGAACAGACTACCGGATCGCCTCAGGATATTTCTGGTATTACCTACATGCTCTCGGTGAATGATGGAACACCTGTAAAGATTACTAAAAGGCTCCCAGCATCAGGAACGATCAATCCGGGTGAACAGCAGCTTGTAACGTTAAGTATCCCTGAAGATTACCGTCCACGAGGAGGCGATACATTTACTCTTGATATAAAACCAGATAATGGGTCGTCTGTTCAAATTCGTAAGACATTATCATCTGCTTACAAAGGTGGAATTATCGCATAACTCCTTTTTATGAGAAAAAGAATGATGAGATCGTTTCTATTTTTGTGAATGCTGTTTTTTACCAATTCAATATCTTACTCCTGACCATTCACCACCATTTGTGTCACTCTCAGCGACTCCCCATGTTCCGGTGAATGCACAACAGTCATTTCTGATGATAATTGTAAACCTGCCTGAATTTGATTTACCTGAAGAATCTTGTTCTGTCCATGATCCGGTAAGAACTGGTCCGGACATGGTTCCCTGGATAGATCCTTTCAGTTTACCTGAATATGATCCATCGATTTTGACGTCCCGAAGAGAATATCCTGTCTCAGACATGGTGAGATTTCCCTTGTTCGTCTTCCAGACACCGGATATGTCACACCCGGGTTCTGTCGCTCGTCCTCCCTCAAGAGGTTCCCAAATTGCGGAATAACTCACTTTGTTTGCAAGCTGATGATTCGTATTTTTCTCTATAGCAGGAAGTAACTGAACACCTACACTCTTTTCATGATCCAGGCAGGTATAATACCGGGTAACCCTGGTAAGAGGAATGTCTTCAGACAGGCGCTTACTTGAGCCGATGTCAGCACTTTTCTGATAAAATGTGGCACCGAGGAACATGCCGATCTCTAAGCCCAGCCCGGGATTTTGTGAATTCTGGTATTGTACCTGTGTAGGTCCGTTTTCAAGGCCTGCTTTCTTGAACGGTTCCTGAATAGTAGTTGTGGTCAGTATGCCCGGTCCTTGTGGGATGACGATAACTCCTTGAGATGGTAATGGGATATTCCCGCCATTCCATGCCTCAGAAAACGAACTGGTAAGTGAGGCCAGTGTTTCGGCCGAAACCGGTGAGATAAAGAGGAGAGTAAGAATGATAATTGGAAACAGTATTTTCTGCACTTGTACACCTCTGCATAATCTCACCAATTATTGCAGATAATCGTTGTGCCGTAACTTTTTCTCATGTTCATAGCATCTTTTCAATCGAATAATTATTGCCTCGTGAAGTCGTTAGTTACCAGTATATGGGTGTGCTTCCCCCTGAAGATGAGCCGTTAGAGGTAGTAAAAGAAGAAGAGCGTCGTCTATTTGAACCAATATCTGTTGATCACGAAATCCCTGGCGAACTTGAAGAGACTGATACACACTTTATTTCCAGCACAATTCCCGAAGAACATGCAGGCTTTCTTGAACCTTCAGAAGGAGAAGCAAAGCCGGTACCTGAAGTAAATCCCTATCTTACAACCGCAAGGCAACTCATCCTTGAACATGAATGGGAGAAGGCATCGCCATTCATCACGATGAGCCTCAACCAGAATGCTGATGATGGCACAGCCTGGTTGTACAAAGGAATAGTTGAGTTGTATCTGAATCAGAGGGAAGATTCAGATCGCAGTCTCCAGCGTGCAGCATCTCATGAAAAAACCAGCAAATCAGCACATTACTATCAGGCTTATCTTAAATACCGGAATGGTAACTATGCCGATTCACTCAGTCTGCTCACTGAGGTACTTCAGAATAATCCTTCACATGCACGTTCGAGGTTTCTATCGGGTCTCTGCAAAGTATACCTGCAACAGTACAATGATGCATTCGATGACCTCGAGATTCTTGTCACAGATAATCCGAAAAATATGCGTGCCCTGCTGCTCATGGCATATTGCCGGATTAGGACACGAAGATATGCGGATGCTATATCACTGCTAGATCAGTTTCTCGAGCAGCGTGAGCATCATGTTACTGCCTGGGAGATGAAGTCTCGTGCCCTCCTAAGTGAAGGACGATACTCCGAGGCTGTTACATCATCAAAACGGTTATTATCGCTTTCTCCTCATAATCACATCGCTTTGTATGTACGTAGTATGGGATATATCAAACAAGGTATGTATCAGGAGGCTCTCAATTCTGCCCATGAGATGACAATCTATGAGCCGCTGCAGAGTAGCGGATGGACTCTGATAGGTCTTGCATATATGGGGCTTGATAAGTACCAGGACGCTTTGAAACGTTTTGATCAATCCCTTCTTCTGAATCCCCATGATGAACAGGTAAATTCATATCGGGTTCAAGCCCTCCGAAAACTGAAGAGGTATGGGGATTTGCTCCAGTTTTATGTCCATGTTACAGAAGAGAACCCTGATGATCTGAAGGCATGGTATAACAAGGGGGTCCTTCTCCACCGGGTAGGGAAACTGGAAGAGGCTATCCAGTGTTATGACCGGGTAATCTCCCGCAATCCACATGAATACCGTGCTATCCTGAACCGGGGCAGGGCCCAGAAATCACTGCATCAGAACTATGAAGCAATTAAATCGTTTCAGAGGGCAATTGAAGTACATGCTGATAGTGCAGATGCCTGGTATCATCTCGGGCAGATCTATACTGTCCTTGTCAGGCTCCGAGAAGCGCTTACTAGTTTTGATCAAGCTTTAGGGGTCAGACCAGACTTTGTAAAAGCACTTGTATGGAAAGCCCACGTGATGGATGAACTTGGGATGAAACAAGCAGCATTTCAGACCATGAGTAAAGCACGCCGGCTTGACCCAAGTGTTACGGGAAAGATCAAGAGCAGACTTGTCCATGACTGATGTCATACCTCATACATCATGACAGATCTGATTTTTTCTGAACTCTCTATAGATGCTGTGAGTTTCTTGCCTAACAACCAATTTTCACAGGTTTAATCTGCCAATTCGCTCAATCATCCGATTCTTCTTTGCCAGAGCTGCGGTTGCTGCACGATCAACTCCTGCACGCATCTCTTCAAAATCCCGGCTTTCCTTGTCAACCAGTTTTTTAAGAGGGGTATACGCTGCCTCTCTAAATCGTGGTCTGAATTCTGTTTCCTTTCCATCCCTAATCAGTACCGGTTCTGCCCTGCCATTCTCTACCCGTCCAATCTCAGCAGTCCTGACTCCTGCTCCCTCCAGAATTTTCTTTACACCACCGATTCTTTTTTCAGGGGCAACAACCAGCATTGCATCAAGAGATACTCCAAGAGGATCAATCTCCAGTTCTTCCAGCATCGTTCTGACCACAGGATCAACCAATCCCAGGACTTCTTCTTCTTTTACTATGAACCGGCATCCAGCCGTCTCCGCCATTTCGAAGATATCTCCCCTGAGTCCGCCGTTTGTTACATCAGTCATTGCATGAATCTGGTTCAATACATCGCTTTTTAACAGGGCCTCAGCCCCTTTCAGAAACTGGAGGTTGATGGTCCTGTCCACGATATCAGGATATCCATAATAGAGAGCGGTTGTTGCGATAGTTCCCCCACCAGCCCCTTCGGTCATGAGAAGAACGTCACCAGATCTGGCCTCTCTGCGGGCAGTGATATGATCGGCAACTCCTACACATCCTACACATCCTGTGAGACGTTCCCCGATTACCATGTCCCCGCCGATACGAAGAGTTGATCCGGAAACAAGCGGTACCTGCATCACTTCTCCCACTGTTGTGATACCTGCAGTATAGTCGAAGATCTTAGAGACATCCCCATCATCAGCGACATGGATATCTGAAAAGAGCATCACAGGCTTTGCACCCATGACATAACAATCGCGAAGAGTTGCCCTGGTTACGTGAAATCCAGCAAGAAAAGGAAAATCACTGAGCCGGGAGTGCATCCCGTCTACGGTACTGATGATGTATCTCCCACCTGCTTCGACAACACCGGCATCATCCATCTCATCGACCCCGACATTTGCATCGGTCTTTCCTATGATCTCTGCTATTTTGCGGTGTGCATAAAAATCACCCGTGCCTCGTGAACCAACACCAAACTCTCCCATTGCCACATCTGCTTTAGTGCAGGTAAGGAGATCGCTGGTAAGGTTACTGGTATTTTTCACTTCAGTGATGACTGCATGCGCAAACTGTTCAGCATATTCCTGTGTAACTGATTTGATCTCACGAATCCGTGATGAGAGATCCCTGATTATTTCAGCCTCTGCCCGACCTGATTCTATATTTCGCCGGACATAGCCTTCAACATCCATGCATCCTGATTCGCATACCGGCGATAAATAAGTCTTCTTGATATTCTTTCCAGACTATCTCATATGGTATTGGTTCTTTATTGAATCGCACTTCTGGTGAGGTCGAACTGATGATGCTATCTCATAACTGCAGATTCTTGCTATTCTTCTCTCTTATACTTCTGGCATCTCTTCTTCCTTCCCATATTTTTGCAGACGATACCTTCACTGGATTGGTAGATGATGATATATCATCAAATAGTTCTCATGGGTCAGTTCTCCCTGTTTCCCCTTACTGGAAAGATAAATTATCAAGTGATTTGCTTCAACTAGTAGCCCCCTCTGTATCCTCATCCGGTAGTACCTCTGCAGGTCTTACCCGCGAGATGGAACTCATGGGTGAACTCAGATTTGATACACAGAACCGTTCTGAAGTTCATGTCACTATCAGCCTGATTGAGGGTAGTTCTCTCAGCAATGTTACCAAGTATATGAATGAATCAAGATCAGATCCTGGGTTCGGATTGATTACCGGATGGGTCCGGACTGATCAGATTTCTAACCTTTCGTCTCTTCCCGAAGTCAGGGAGATCCATATCCTTCTGCCACCTGTTGGTTCAGGGATTACTCAATCCACAAACAAGACTACTAAATCTGATCCTAAAAACCTCACAAATCTGGGGTCTGAAAAAAAGTCCACCATCTCACCAGAATGCAATGATGACCTGACGTCCTCGGTAAACTCAAGTCAGGCAGTGCATGTATCAGATACTTCGTGGAAAAGAAAACTCTCAACCGATCTTGTTCAACTTCTTGACGATAAATATCTCTCACCTGGTCAATCGTCAGGCAATGCTGCTGACCTGATGCGAGCGACCGGTGAACTACGAGGATTAAATAATAATCAGAGTGAGGTGATGATCACCACTCGTATCAATTCTGGTTCATCTGTAGTGCCTGTACGATCGTACTTCAGCAGTGCTGACTCTGACAGCCGGTATGGCCGTATTTCAGGTTGGATGACTCTTCAGAATCTTTCCCGGGTTGCAAGAGAACCTGCAGTATTATCTGTGATGTCCCAACTCCCTGCGTTGACGTCACGTGTAACAACTGACGGGGATGATATCCTCCATACTCGGGAGCTTCGGAATTCCACAAATCTCACTGGAAAAGGGGTAAAGGTGGGTATCATCTCTGATGGCGTATCCAGTCTGGATGATGTCGTCAATACTGGAGAACTCCCTTCAGGGATCCATGTAATCAGTAACAATATTGGTGGTGATGAAGGAACCGCAATGCTTCAGGTTGTTCACGATATCGCACCTGACGCTGAACTATACTTCTCAGATCGTGGTTCAAGTCAAATCGAGTTTGTGCAAGCGATGGATCAATTGATCAGTGATGGATGCAGGATCATCTGTGATGACATAACCTACGTTGAACCATTCTTTGAAGATGGATATATCGCCCGTAATATCAGGGATCGGATTCTCTCCTATGATGTATTGTATATCACTTCAGCTGGTAACTTTGCCCAGGAGCACTATCAGGCCCCATTTCATGGGTACATGAATAATGGATATCTTTGGCATGATTTCCAGGGAGCAAATGGCTCAAAAGACCTCAAATTTACTGCACCTCCCCACTCAGCCGGGCATGTTATTCTGCAATGGGATGATCGGTTCTCTGAATCTTCAAACAATTATGATCTCTTCCTATACAATGACGAGATGAGGGAGATTGGCAGGAGTGTAAAAATTCAGGATGGGGATGACGATCCGATGGAATACTGTCGATTTATAAACGAAAATGATAGTTCTAAAAATTTCTATGTCAGGGTTGTTCAGGCCGGGGGAGAGAATAGGACAATTGAACTATATGTTCTGCCTGTTGGAGGAAGTCAGGTTTCGATGGACCCATGTGTCCCTGAAGATTCCATGTTTGGTCAGCAGGCTGTACCTGAAGCAATATCAGTGGGTGCTGTGATTCCTGATCTGAACACAACTATAATCGAGCCGTACTCTTCTCGCGGTCCGATTACAATAAAATATCCTACCCCTGAACTCAGGCAAAAGCCCGAACTCTCGGCACCTGATAATGTATTGGTAAGTACAGGAAAGGGAATTCTCGGATCCTTTTCCGGGACAAGCGCTTCTGCTCCCCATATTGCCGGTATGAGTGCCCTTCTACTGGAGGCAGATCCTGATCTTAAAGCAAATGATGTGAAGAACAGACTCATAAATGCCTCACCGGTTTCAGGATCTGGATGGGATCCCGAGACTGGGTATGGCATACCTGATGCCCGACTCCTTATCCCTTCTAATCATACAACGAACCGATCTTTTGATCCCTGTCTGGTGGTAAACGACTCACGTCTTTCTAAACCAAGAGAGGTAGAGCAGCCTGATCTCCTTGTCCTGTATGCTGGATGGAATATGATTTCAATTCCTTATCCGCTTAGGGAAGGGAATAATACCGGGAGTATTTTTTCGGCTGTTAATACTACAAGTCACACCATCTGGCGATATTCTCCTGATTCCCGGCACTGGGATCCTGTGGGGACCAGTGACATTCTTCACCAGATGGATGTTATCTGGGTCCATGCAGAGAATCGGACTGATATATCATTGACTTATGATGATAATCGCAGGAATATGACTGCCCGACACCTTACGGAGGGGTGGAACCCTCTCGGTATCCCAGGAAGAAATACCCTTACTGCCTCAGATCTTCTTGCTCCTCTCGGTTCTTCCTGGTCATATGTTCTGGTTTATGATTCCCGGGAGCAGCAATTCCGCCAGGTCATAGTTAATGGGGGAACTGGTGCGTATTCTGACGCACGGCTTCTGTATCCCACAGAAGGCTTTTGGATTTATATGAACAGTCCGGGTATTATTATTCCATGATTACCAGGATCGAACGGGAGGACTTATTTGTCTCCATGCCGAATTCAGAGTACCTGGGTAGTTCATAGTGGGGTCTTATGAAACATACTGCAGGCGATATAGCGTAAGCGGTATCGTTCTGATAATATCTCTGCTCATCTGCTGGCTGATTCCTCCGGTTATTTCTGACCAGATTAATCCAGAAGAAACCGAACGGGTTATCCTCTATACAGCAACCGGTGTTACTTCCCCGATAAACCTCTCTTCTTTAAATAACTCTGCAGTATCTGAAAACTGTACAGTTCTTCTTCGTGCGCCGAAGCTGAATTTTCTTGTAGTTCAAATACCAGTCAACAATTCATCCTTCTACCAGAATGAACTTCTTAAGATATCTGGAATTAACAGTATAGAGTCGGATCCTATTCGGACTCCCGATTTTTTTTCAAGTAGCCCTGTATCCAATGTGAGTATCTCTGAGCAATGGGCTTTCAACCGGACAGATTTCCCTCAAGCATGGAATATTCAAAAGCCCGGGCTAACAAACCCTGTTTCAATTGCAATTATCGATACCGGAGTAGACTCATCTCATCCTGAACTGAAACCATTTATAAACCCCCATGGATTTGACTGGGTTGATAACAGCACAACAATGCAGGATATCGATGGGCATGGTACGTATCTCGCTGGAATCGTATGTGCTATTGCGAATGGTGAGCAGAGTTCTTCTACAGAGAAAAATCTCACTCTCATTCCTGAAAGGGTCGGGACCAATGCTTCAGGTATCTTCGCCTCACGATCAGCTGTTGCAATTCAGCATGCTGCAGATAACGGTGCCAGAGTTATTTTAATGGGATATGGAGGATCTGGGCAGTCTCCTGCTGAAGAGGCAGCGATATCCTATGCGCTAAGTAAAGGTTCTCTCCTCATTGCACCTGCAGGCAATGAGGCATCCAACGAAGGGCATTATCCTTCAGATTATGATGGCGTCATCTCTGTTGGTTCGACAGCTAAAACTGATGGACTCTCTTATTTCTCCAATTATGGTATCTTTGTTGATCTCGTTGCCCCGGGAGAGGGAGTTGTCTCTGTGTGGCCAGATAACTCAACGAGAACTGGTACAGGAACAAGTCCATCTGCTGCACTCGTCACCGGAGCAGCTGCCCTGATAACTGCTGTCAACCCGGATCTGAATAGAGATGAGATGAGATCAATCCTTGAATCTACATCTCATGATCTTGGAAGGACGGGACGGGATATTTACTATGGGTATGGACTTCTTGATGCCGGTGCGGCAGTTGCTGAGGCAGAGAAACAACATACAAAAGTGCAAAACACGTATTCTGCAAATCAATCGTCTGGATTGGATCAGATCAAACGCAGTGGTTCGTTTGGAAAAGGCATTATTGGTATAAACTTAAGTCCAGGTTGGAATTTTGTTTCAGTTCCATCCTTTCCTGCTTCAGGGAAGACTGGTGGTGATCTCTTTCAGGGTATCAATACCGATGGCCATACTATATGGAAATTTAATGCCGTCGATCAGGATTGGGTAGCTGTTGAAAAGCAGACCAACCTGACTCCTCTTGAAGGACTCCTGCTGTACTCAGATCGGCAGAGTTCGCTGCCACTGGTCTTGGACAACAGAACCAAAGTACATGAACTTAATATGAGTTGCGGATGGAATCTGGTGGGACTGCCAAACATGTCTCCCATGAGTGCGAAAGATGCTCTTTCTCCTATCTCAAAGAACTGGGTCTCACTCCTTCAGTATAACAGTACCATGCAGAATTATGATCCTGCGATAATTCCCGGAGCTAATGGTTCTCACTCTGACTCACGAATGCTCTCACCTTTTACAGCCTATTGGGTGTATATGAATGGAGGAGCCGTCTATCATCCTGCCTGATAAACAGAAAAGCTATTACCGGTAGCAGGAGAACACAAGAGCAATGGTTGCCCTCGGGGAACGATTTCTGTATGCCTCGGAAATTGCAGGAGCTCTGGTGATAGGACTTGTCTTTATAGGTACTGCATTGAGTGGTAATACTGCAGCCGATCTGAAATGGAAACTGATAATCGGGGCTGTAATCTGTTTTAGCTTTTCTCTCGTCTTTTTTGTTATGTATACAAATTCAAAAAAGGAACGACTAAGAAAACGAATATCGTAAAAAAAAGATTAGATGATGATTGCGTTTGACATCTTGTCCTTCTCATCATCAAATTCTGCAACAACGGCTTCAGTTGTAAGAAGCATACCTGCAATTGAGGCAGCATTCTGAAGACCTGATCTTACAACCTTTGTTGGGTCAAGGACACCAGCTGCAAGTAGGTCTTCATAGACATCTTTCTTGGCATTGTATCCGAATGACTCGCTCTTGTTTGCCTTGATAGTTGAGATTACTTCAGCACCTTCACGACCTGCGTTGCTGGCGATCTGGCGGAGTGGTTCTTCAAGTGAGCGCCTGACGATGTTTACTCCGATCATCTGCTCGTCCTCGATCTTGAGGGCGTCGAGTGACTTAGCTGCACGGAAGAGTGTGACACCGCCTCCTGGGACGTATCCTTCTTCAACAGCTGCCTTGGTTGCATTCAATGCGTCGTCAATACGCATCTTCTTCTCTTTGACCTCTGTCTCGGTTGCTGCACCTGCCTTAATGACTGCAACACCGCCACCGAGCTTGGCAAGTCTGTTCTGAAGGGTGGTCTTGTCGTATTTCTTCTCTGCAACGTTCAGCTGTGACTCGATCAGTTTCTTGCGGCCTTCGATATCACTCTTCTTGCCCTTTCCACCGACAACAGTTGTCTTGTCCTGGTCCACCTTGATTGCACGTGCCTGTCCAAGCATGTCCATGGTGACATCCTCGATGTTCAGGTTTCTGGTCTCAGAAATTACAGTTGCACCGGTGAGGATGGCGAGGTCTTCGAGCATCTCCTTTCTAACATCTCCAAACTCTGGTGCCTTGACTCCACATACCTTGATAGCACCACGGATAATGTTCAGAATGAGTGCGGTCTGGGCTTCTCCGTCGATATCATCTGCGATGATGAGCAGTGGCTTTCCAGTTGATGCTACCATCTCAAGAACCGGGACCAGCATCTTAACGCTACTGATCTTCTTGTCTGTCAGGAGGATCAGTGGTTCATCGAACTCAACAACCCGGCGCTCCTGATCGGTGACCATATAGGGTGAGATGTAACCGCGGTCAAACTGCATACCTTCGACATGTTCAAGGTTGGTCTCTAGAGTCTTGGAGTTTTCAACTGTGATGACTCCATTGTATCCTACCTTTTCCATCGCATCAGAGATCAGTCCGCCAATCTCCTCGTCATTGTTTGCAGAGATGACAGCGATACGCTTGATGGTGTCCTTATCCTTAACCTCGATAGTCTTGCTCTTGAGGTCTGCTACAACAGTTTCAACTGCCCGGTCGATTCCCTTCTTGATCTCAATTGGATTTGCCCCTGCTGTAATATTCTTGATACCCTCGGTGATCATTGCCTGGGCAAGAACAGTTGCAGTGGTAGTTCCATCTCCAGTAGTGTCTTGAGTCTTGGAGGCGACCTCCTTAATCAACTTGGCACCCATATTCTCGAACTTGTCTTTCAGTTCGATTTCCTTGGCGATGGTAACACCGTCGTTGGTCACTACCGGACCTGCTGGTTTATCAAGAACGACGTTGCGACCCTTTGGGCCGAGTGTGATCTTAACGGTATTTGCGACCTTGTTGACACCCTCAAGCAGTGCATGACGGGCGTTCTCACTGAACATTATTTGTTTGGTTGCCATGTGTATTACTCCTCAGTCAAATTTTGCGACGATATTCTTGAACTCGACAATAATATAGTCTTCTTTATCAAATTCAACTTCTTCCTGGCTGTATCCGCCATAGATAACCTTGTCACCTGATTTGAGTGGCAGGGGTTTTCCATCCTCAAAGGTGCCAACTGATATGACATCTCCCTGCTTTTTCTTTTCCTTTGCTGATTCAGGGATATAGATGCCACCCTTGGTCTTTTCTTCCTGTTTGTAGGGTTTGATTAAAACCCGTGGTCCGATAGGTGTAATCGACATACTAATCTCCTTCAAATGATTATTACAATTAGATGTTGATTACTACTTCTATATAAAACATCGTTTAGTGTCTGACATCATCTCAATAAAATTGATATCATATCGATCGAAGATACATGGTAGAGAATACTATTCATGCATCAGCGATTAGTCCTTCAATATCTGCCAAAGCCGGATCGAAAAGATTTGATCGATGACGCCTACTGGATTTGTGACACTCTTGGTCTCTCATCCGGGCGTGATGTTGAAGATTTATCGATTCGAATAGTGTTGAGTCTTCTTAAAGAGTCTTCTAAAAAGGAAGGTATCGCCTCTGAACAGTTAGCAGATCTTCTTGGCATTACTACGGGTCGAGTAAACCATCATATCAGAAATCTCTCACGATCAGGAGTGATTTATCGGAATAGAAGACTCATCCATCTTCGGGGGAGAAGCATGAGGGAGTCTGTTCAGGAACTTAGAAAGGATGCAGAACGGATTTTTGATGACCTTGAGAAAGTTGCATCAGAGATCGATTCTATGATGGGGCTGCCCGGATCTGTTAGTGGTTTAAATGAATCTCATGCACTGGTTCTACCTTCCTCACCTAAAAGATAGATTTGATGGATTTGTTCCCTCATTTTTCTCGTATGCGATCCTTCCCAGTATATTTTTCTGCAATGCGTGCACCACGTTATTTTCTC
>NZ_DATMYY010000154.1:0-9131 GCF_035560735.1 Methanospirillum sp. | reverse complement strand
GTCAATGGTATACCCTCTGGGACAGACGCCTCCATCATGTTTTGGACAGACAGTCTCATCCTTTCTGGGACATATCCCTTCACTGCGACGCGAGCATCCCAGAATTTCTATGGTTTTTCCATTAACAAGAGCGTCAATAACCTTTCTTCTGGCTTCATGCAAATCTTTCCAGAGAGTTTTTCGGGATATTCCCAGATTCTGGGCAGCTTCTTCCTGCTCAAGCCCCTCCAGATCAACGAGGCGTAATATTTCAACCTCATCAGGCCGAAGCAAAACCCGCAGTTTTTCATCCCAGATATCGCACTGAGGGCCATAACACTTGAGCGGACCACACCCGATCGGTCCCCGCCTTCCCCGTGGTCTCCCCCGCCGTGGAGCATTCAGCTCATATTCATCTGGATCAACGGCCATGCTCACATATGGTCACTTCTTGTTTTTTTAGTACTCATCTGCGGCAATTAACCGAACAGGGATTAAAATATGAAACCCAGTAATGTTCGGTATTTTTGCATCTTTGTTGTTATTTCATTAGAGAAGTATCCACCAATCCCAATGAAACTGAATGAGGTTCAGGAGTATCAGGCAGCATCAAAGACAATGTGGAATCAGATACAGGGCCTCTTCCCCAATGTGACACCCTACCGGATAACAACTGAGAAAAAACCATTCTCGGTAAATGAAGATCCAAATTTCAAGCAGCCCAACAACCCATTCTCATCATATACAGAAGAAGATGCGATCTATGATCGATATTATCGGTGATTGTCGATTTCCTGCCGCGCTATTGCCGACCCACTCGCGAGTGCGTGAACGCAGATCTGCCGACTAAGAGAGGGAAGAATTTTCCCCAAATTCATCCTACTATAAATATTGATCGATATCAATCTGACATTTTTTCTCTGCGTGGACACATCAAAAACACGATGAGCAAAATAAATTGCTCGCAGAATCACTTTTTCTTAGTTAGAACAAATTGAGTGATTAGAAAACCTGCACATTTCACCCCTTTTTCAGATTTAGGACCGATTTTCTTTATAACGGGACATGATTTCGAAACATTTAACTAAATACTGACCAACTAAGCAATTACCACAACGGTATTGTAACGCTCTATGTGTGTGGTATTGCATAGTGAGTACTCTTGTGTCTGATCAGAGTTACGCAGGAGATAGGTTTACATGGAAGAGATTGTATTAGGCATTGGTATTACTGCATTGGCGGGAGCTCTTGCCACAGTTGCCGGTGCTGCGGAAGATACTGAATCTGATATCGGTTCACAGGGTGACCCGAACTCACAGGTTCAGCTCGCTCCGCAGATGGGATATATCCACCGCATCTTCAACAAGGCAGTCTCCGGTGAGCCACCAGCATACGGGCTTTGGTGTGCCATTGGAGCTGGAGTGGCCTGGGCTTTCTTGCAGCTTAACTACAACCCGGCTCTTGCTATCATCCTTGGTTCAATAGTTGCGGTGTTTGTTCAGGGTATCTACTGTACATCAGGATACCTCGGACGTACCGCAAGTCTGGCCAAGTTCAAGCAGCCGGTCTATATCGACATTCTGAAGTCATTGACTTCAGTGACGATGGCTCATGCGTTTGTCGCGATATTTTGTACCACAGCAGTGTGTTACCTGATGTCGGCAGCGTTGCACCACCCGTTCGCACTTCCGCTCCTCGGTCTTATCTGGGGTATAGCGCTTGGTGCAGCAGGGTCAGCATCAGGAAACCCGTTCTACGGAAAGGAACGCCAGTACCAGAACCAGAAGTTCGGAGCTGGTGTTCCAATCTCTGCATCCGGTAACATTGTCCGGTATGCAGAAGCAGGTCAGCGGTCTTCCCTTGACAACGGATGGTTTACCACCAAGTTTGCCGGTCCGGCATCAGGGATCTGTTTTGGTCTGATTGTGTTCCTTGAACTCTGGCGTACCGTTCTCTTTGAGAAGGCACTCGCCGGATGGGGAGCAGTCATCGCAGGAATCGTCCTTATTCTGGTCTTCACATTCATTGATCGCTGGATTGAAGTCTGGGGACGCAAGACCTACGGACCATACACTGAACCAGAGGAGACTTCATCATGAGTGCACTCGGAGGAAAGGCAGCGGGTGGCGACAGTATCAACCCTGTCGGAACCGTTGTCGGTCTTGTTATCATTCTGGTTTCAATCGGAATCACCGCTGTACTCGGTTCATCCCTCGTTATTCCCCTCATCGGGATTATCGTCGGTGGTGCACTGATTGCATTCGGTGTTCACTTCGTTCCTGTCGGTGGAGCACCGGCAGCAATGGGTCAGGCACCAGGTATCGCAACTGGTGTGGCAATGCTCGCAGCAGGTGCCGGTCTTGCCGGTCTGTTCGGTGGAGCATGGGCATTTGAGACCACTGGCGACTTTCTCCTCTCAATAATTGGTGGAGCAGTCGGCGGTGGCCTTATGATGGCAATCACCTGTCTTATGGTGAACGCAACCTATGTCTTTGCCATGGGTATTCCTGCAGCATCTGGAAAGATCGCAAAGGACCCAATCACTGGTGACACCTTCCCAGAATACAAATCCCAGGGAACTGAGGGACACGGCCTGCCATTCATCTCCTTTGTTGGTGGTGTAATTGGTGGACTTATCGCTGGTCTTGGAGGAACGATCATCTACATCGAACTTCTTGACGCATACAGCGTTGGTCTTACAACCCTGCTCAAGGCTCAGGCAACTGCAATTCAGCCACTCGCAATCTCACTTGCAGGTATCTTTGCAATTGGATTCTTCCTGGTCAACGCAGTGCTCGCAGCATACAACATCACCGGTACCATCGAAGGACCACACGACCCCAAATTCAAGCGGGTTCCCCGTGCAATCATCGGTTGTGCCGTTGCATCTGCATTCTGTGGTCTCATCTCACTGCTGCTGGTGACCAACATCGGAATGTGAGGAGAAGACATGACAGCAAAAATGGAAGCATCAGAAGGTAAAATGCCTCACAACAAGCTGATGACCTATGGTCTGGTCATCGCTGTCGTAGGCACATACCTCACCTATCTCAATGTTCTTACCGGCATTGCGGTATTCTCCTTCTTCGGAGGAATTGCTGCAGTCGCCGCCCTCTGGTGGGGTTCTGACACGATCAAGCACCTCTGCAGTTACGGTCTTGGAACCGGTGTTCCGTCAGCAGGTATGATCGCATTCGGTTCCGGGGCAATCGCCATGATTGTCGGTACCAAGTTCGGCATTGCATCGCCGATTGTAACCGTAATCCTGGCAGCAATTCTCGGAGCAGTCATCGGATACACCGCAAACAACATCATCAACATGAACATCCCTGTGATGATCATGTCCCTGATGGAACTCGCAGTTGTCGGTGCATTGACAATGCTCGGGTTTGCATCAATGGCAACCGGATCGTTTGAGTTCAACCAGCTTATCATCGGCAGCATGTCTCTTTCAGTAGAGAATGCAGGAGCCGCAGCAGGTGGAGCACAGACTTTCCTTGTCACTGCAATCCCACAGTACGGAAACTCCCTCATTGGTGGTGCAGCACTCGCAGTGATCTTCTTCCTCGGTGCACTCGCACTCCAGCACCCATTCAACGCCTGCCTTGGTCCGAATGAGTCACAGGACCGCACGCTCATGCTTGCACTCTCCTGTGGATTCCTCTCTATGATCGTCGTAGCCGTCATTTCACTTGTGTTCCTTGGAATCTTAGCAGGAGTCATAAACCTGGTCATCTCACTGATCGCCTGGTTCTACTGCTACAAGACTTACATCGACCTCTCCAAGCGTGACGCCTATGCATGGCTTGACTCAAAGCCGATCATTGAGGTCGGAGGTGACCAGTAATGACCTGGATCCCGGTACTTCCCGAGTTTGGTCTCGGTTGTGACGTGTTTGCAGGTTTTGTCTCCCAGCAGGGTGAGTCACTCGCACCCATCATTGCACAGGTTGACAAACTGGACAAGACTGCTGATGATATCGTTGGAATGCTCTCTGGAGAAGGTAACTTCCTTGAGTCATTCCCGCACCGTGAGAAGTCCCTCGTATATGCAGGAGCCATTACCTCTCTGTGGTATGGACTTGCAGTCGGACTTCTGCTGGCAGGTGTCATCGTACTGGCCTTATTGAAGTGAGGTGATATAGATGGCAAACAAAAAATCACCGGCCAGTGGCTGGCCGATTGTTCAGGGTGACTTCCACACAGGAGATCCCCAGAGCCCGGTCGCAGTCGTGACCATGGGTTCACACCTTGACGAGCAGGCAATCTGTAATGCAGGAGCGGCAATTGCCGGATCCTGTAAGACCGAGAACCTCGGACTTGAGAAAGTTATTGCAAATATCATCTCAAACCCGAACATCAGGTACGTTCTGACCTGCGGTACTGAAGTCAAGGGTCACCTCTCAGGACAGAGTCTTATCGCTCTGCACCAGAGTGGTATCACCGGCGGTAAGATCGTCGGATCCAAAGGCGCTATTCCATTCATCGAGAACCTCTCCGCTGAGAACATCAAGCGGTTCCAGGATCAGGTTGAGATGGTCGATATCATGGAAGCAGAAGATATCGGCGTCATTTCAGCAAAAATCAATGAACTCAAGGCCAAGGATCCAGGCGCATTTGACGCTGAGGCAATGATCGTTGAGATCAAGGATGAAAGCGGCGGAAGTGGCGACGCGGAAGGGGCAGAAGTCCGTCCGATGTCTGCTGAAGTTGCACTCATTCACGCCCGGATGAAGACCATCCAGATGCTCGTCACCGACATTGGATACCAGGACAAATTTGCAGCTGGTGTCTATGGAGGAAAAGTCGAGGGTCTGATGATCGGTCTCATCGTCTCGTTTGTAATTGTCGGACTCCTTCTTATGGGACATGGGGTGGCATAAATGGCAGACGACGAGAAGAAAGCAGCAGCAGGCCCGGTCAGAATGGCAGCAATCGAGGCCATGGTTTCTGATATCAAATACAAGGGTCAGATCCTTGCACGAACAAACAAACTCGAATCTGGTGCTATGGACTCCGGTCTCATCGGGTTTGCCATCGGTCTTGCAGTAGCACTTCTGATGGTTGTTCCAGTCCTTCTGGGGGTACTGTAATGGCAGACAAGGGAGACGCAGCATCTGGCTGGCCAATCGTACAGGGTGATTTCCACACCGGTGACGTAAAAAGTCCGGTTGCAGTTATCACCATGGGTTCACACCTTGACGAGCAGGCAATCTGCAATGCAGGAGCTGCAATCGCCGGATCCTGTAAGACCGAGAACCTCGGACTTGAAAAGGTAATTGCAAACGTCATTTCAAACCCGAACATCAGGTTTGTCCTGACCTGCGGTACTGAAGTGAAGGGTCACCTTTCTGGTCAGAGTCTTATCGCTCTGCACAAAGACGGAGTTAACGGCGGTAAGATCGTCGGCTCCAAGGGTGCAATTCCGTTCATCGAGAACCTCACTGCAGACAATATCAAGCGGTTCCAGGAGCAGGTTGAGATCGTTGACATCATGGAGGCTGAGGATATCGGCGCTATCTCCGCGAAGATCAACGAACTCGCAGCACGTGACCCAGGTGTATTCCCAGGCGGACCAATGGTCGTTGAGATCAAGGAAGAAGGAGGAGGCGGAGCCGCTGTATCAGCCACCGCAAACCCACAGTTCCTTGAAATCGAGGCAAAACTCGATGCTATCGAGACGAAACTTGAGTTCGTTAACGGAGAAATGACCCAGCGTGTCGGCCGCAAGGTCGGACGTGATATCGGTATTCTGTACGGTATCGTTGCAGGTCTGATGACATATGTCATTGTGACAGAATTACTGCCAAAACTGCTTCATTTGATCGCAAAATAAGAGGTGATGTTAGATGTTCATGTTTGAGAAGGAACAGACGGTCCTTGACTTCAACGGTCACAAGATCGGAGGACAGCCTGGAGAATACCCACGCGTGCTTGGTGCATCCATATTCTATAACAAGCACGAAACCGTGCTCGACGAGCACACCGGTAAGATTGACAAGGCTAAAGCAGAGGCACTCTGGAACAGATGTCTTGAGCTCTACGATGCAACTGGCAACTGGTACTTCTGCCAGATCATCGCCGAGTACGGCGAGGCATTTGAGAGCTACTTCAGCTGGTTCACCGAGATCGATGATGAGTTCCCATTCCTGATGGACTCCTCTGCACCTTCAGCACTTGCACATGCATGCAAGTACGTTACCGAAGTCGGTATCGCAGACCGTGCAGTCTACAACTCTATCAACGGTTCAATCGGACCAGAGAACATCGAGGCTATCAAGAAGTCCGATGTCGATGCAGCAATCGTTCTCGCATTCAACCCCGGTGACGCAAGTGTCCGTGGTCGTGAGAAGGTGCTGACTGATGGTGGTGTTGCAGGTCAGGAGAAATCCATGATCGCAATCGCCGAGGAAGCAGGTATCAAACGCCCAATCCTCGACACAGCAGCAACCCCTCTCGGTCTTGGTTCTGGTGGCTCATTCCGTGAGATCCTTGCATGCAAGGCAATCCACGGTCTGCCAACTGGTGGTGCATACCACAACATGACCGTTTCCTGGACCTGGCTCAAGCGCTGGAGAAAGAACGGTATTCTTGACCGGTACAAAGATGCAGGCGTACTGCTTGAACAGATGGGCCACCACCACTTCGGCGGTGTTGAGGGTATCCGTCAGGCAGCCTGGTCCGCACCAGATATCGGATGTAACATTATGGCAGGAACGCTCGGTGCAGATCTGCTTATGTTCGGTCCAATCGAGAACTGTGAAGCCGCTGCAACCTCAATGGCATTCACTGATATCGTTCTCGCCGAGACCCTCCGTGAACTCGGTGGCGACATCAAAGAGCCAAACCACCCAATCAACAAGCTGGTATAATCCAGCTCTTTTTTTGATTCCCGGTCTCATTGTATACATAATAGAGACCTACGGACCTGTGAGGTAATTCTTTCCGCGATGCGAATTATTATTCACACATCAAGGTAACCAGTACGCTAATAGTCACAATTGTGACGGACCTGGCAATGGTTGCCAGGAGAACTGACCGGAGTTCCCCATGCCACGAATTAATAATGACCATAAGATCCTTGTAGAACACTCATCTGGTGCGTTAGTCTCTAAAGTGCTACCTCTGGCACATTCTGATATTACAGGCAGAATTATACCGGAATTTGTGTCGAATTCCAGAGAAGAGCATCTCTTCATGGGCCATATAGGGATATGAAAGAATGATTGGTGCACAAATCAGGGAAGATATCAGAAGCATCCTACAGAAAGATCCTGCAGCACGAAGTAGAATTGAGATATTGTTCTGTTATCCGGGTCTGCATGCCCTGGCTATTCACAGGGTATCCCACAGTCTCTGGCTCAGAGAACACCGGCTTGCTGCACGGTTTCTCTCTCACATTTCCAGATTTTTTACAGGCATTGAGATCCATCCTGGAGCTACCATCGGAAGACGGGTGGTTATTGATCATGGTATGGGAGTAGTTATCGGAGAGACTGCAGAAGTGGGCGATGATGTTCTGCTCTATATGGGAGTAGTGCTGGGAGGGACAACACTGGCAAAAGTAAAAAGGCATCCGACTCTTGGAAAAGGTGTTGTTATCGGGTCTGGTGCTGCAGTGCTTGGGCCGGTGACTCTTGGAGATTATGCAAAAGTTGGGGCTGGTGCTGTTGTTGTCAGAGATGTTCCACCAGGAGCTACCGTTGTAGGTGTTCCAGGAAGAATTGCCGGACTCAAGAGACACCCGACTCAGGATGATATCAGGGATAATGAAATGCCTGATCCAACACTCCGGGTTATCAGCAGAATGCTTGAACGCCAGAGTTCACTTGAGGAGAAGATCCAAAAACTCGAGAAAGATCTGGTTTGTATCAGACAACAGGCACCGGCTACTCCGATCTCAGATCGTGAAGCCGAAATCTGGGCAGCACTCAGGCAGATCATTGATCCTGAGATAGGCCACAATATTGTTGATGTAGGTCTGATAAAATTAGTGAAGATAACTGAGGAAGATATTGTTGTGGAAATGTCACTCAACACCGAGTCATGCCCATTACTTGAATACCTGGTAAATCAGGTAGAAAACAGGCTTAAACTCATCGAGTGGGTTCGTGAAGTCAAGATAGAAGTAATTCATGACCCTTGGGAAGCTGAAGCCTGCCAGAATTCATTAATTCATTACAATGAAAAATCTGAAAGTGAGAAATAACCTGATGATCTCGAAATGTTAAACCAGAACCATCCTCCTTCAGTTGGATGAATGGTAATGAAATAATTGGGTGTGTGTAATATCCAGAAAATCACGGACAATAACCAATCACTCTCTTTCCACTTCAAAAATCTTTTTTAATTCAGGTTTCAAACTCCCATAATATCGACAGGATTTTATCCAAAATTCCCGCCTGAATGACTACTGCCAGAATCGGGACCAGTACCGGAACGATCACTACCAGAACCAGAATCCCTACCGGAATAACCGCTGCCAAAACCTGAGCTTGTGCCGGAACGGTCACTACCAAACCCAGAATCCCTGCCGGAATGACCACTTCCAGAACCGGGACCTGTACTGGAACGGTCACTACCAGAACCAGAATCCCAACCGGAATGACCACTTCCAGAACTGGGACCTGTACTGGAACGGTCACTACCAGAACCAGAATCCCTGCCGGAATAACCATTACCAAAACCGGGACCTACACCGGAACGGTCATTGCCAGAACCAGAATCCCTGCCGGAATGACCATTACCAAAACCGGGGCCGGTATAAGTTGTTTCGGACGAATCGCCTGATGTGTCTGTCATATGGTAGGCATATCCGACATTGTACCATCCGTTATCATATCCTCCACTTAGTTGTACTGCACGTCTGAATGCAATCCAGGCCTGATTTTGCATATTTTTAGCTCCATATGCAAATCCTAAATTATTCCATACAGAAGGGACAATCGGGTCGATCGAAATAGCTCTCATGAAGGAAGACACTGCAGCATCATAATTTCCTTCACTGTAATATTGCTGCCCTCTTTCATTCCATTGTGTAGCGGTCCTATCAGCAGAGCAGGACCCGATGGAGAGCAGTAAACAAATTATAATGAGAGTTAATACAACAGATGGAAACATTTGCTCCATAGATTGGTATGACTTTGAAACCGA
>NZ_DATMYY010000153.1:0-2555 GCF_035560735.1 Methanospirillum sp. | reverse complement strand
AATTAATACTGAGTTAGTTCACTATTGTGACGCCTACGGATGAATCAATATGTCTGCATTAAAACGGTTATCCTTCCTTGACACATATCTGACCCTCTGGATATTTCTGGCAATGATTATCGGAATTGCGATTGGGTACTTCGCACCGGCAGCTACAGCCTTCATTACCAGCCTCTCGGTTGGGACGACGTCGATCCCCATCGCAATCGGCCTGATACTCATGATGTATCCTCCTCTTGCAAAGGTCAGGTACGAAGAACTCCATCTGGTATTCAAAGACAGAAAAGTTCTTGGACTTTCGCTTGTTCAGAACTGGTTCATCGGCCCGATTCTGATGTTTCTTCTGGCAATACTTTTCCTCCGTGATCAACCCCTCCTCATGTACGGTCTCATCCTCGTCGGGATAGCCCGGTGCATTGCGATGGTTATTGTATGGAATGACCTTGCCGGAGGAGACTGTGAATATTGTGCCGCCATCGTAGGATTGAACTCAACCTTTCAGGTCCTGTTCTTCTCCCTGTATGCATGGATATTCATCACCGTACTTCCCCCGATCTTTGGGATCACAGGCACATCTGTATCGATCACTATGGTTGAGATAGCCATCAGCGTGTTCATCTATCTCGGTATTCCGTTTCTTGCCGGACTATTCAGCAGGATTATCCTCATAAAAAAGAAAGGAAAAACCTGGTATGAGACTGTCTTCATCCCAAGAATATCCCCTATCACCCTTATCGCTCTGCTCTTTACGATCATCGTCATGTTCTCCCTGAAAGGAGAGTACATCATAACCGTCCCATTCGATGTCATCAGGGTGGCAATCCCTCTGGTTTGCTACTTCCTGATCATGTTCATGGCTACCTTCTGGATGAGCTGGAAAGCAGGCGTCGATTACCAGAAATCCGCAACCCTTTCATTTACTGCAGCTTCTAACAACTTCGAACTTGCAATTGCAGTTGCCATCGCTGTGTTTGGGATCGCATCACCGGTCGCCTTTGCAACAGTCATCGGCCCCCTGGTAGAAGTCCCGGTGCTTATCAGCCTGGTAAACGTTGCTCTCTATCTGAAAGGAAAGTGGTACGGGAATGAGTCCGGAGGAGCATGTACCCTCTCCTGATTTTATGAACTATTGAATGAATAGTTACTTGTGGACATACTTCGTTACTACTTTTTCTGCAACCTGCCTGGCATATGCACTGAATGTCTCATCTGATACCTCATCGATCCCGAACGGAAGCGATTCTTCATAGAGCGTATCAGCCAGGATAACCTCCGGATTCAGATCAGGAAGCACTCCCTGCATCATCCGGGAGGCACACGATACAAAGCAGCCCTCGATAGCAAGACACCTCTCTGCCCGCCTGACCAGGTTTCTCTGTCCGGTATTCTTCGTGAACGCACCGCCGAGGCAGATCCGAACCGTCTCCTCTTTTGCCAGTGAATGAGCAACAAGATTTGCTGCCCGCCGGGATACTTCTCCTCGTGCACAGGCACCTTCGCAGGAGAGAATAGCAATCTTCGGTGGAGAGGTACTGTTCTTTTCCGAGTACTCTTCGCACAGCCCGCAGGCACCTTCTATCTTTCTAATCTGAATGGTTTCATACTCCATTGGTTTCACCACTATGATATCATCCAGAATATGGGAAAAGGGATGATCTGTACTTCATTTTTTTATGAAATACAGGGAAATGATTACATATGCCAGATCACGGGAATATCCAGGTTCCCCTTCAGGATGTGAGATCATGGTGAGTACCCGGTGTTGTCCCGCAGACTGTGCCCTCCGGGAAGACTGGGAGGAGGAACTGAACCAGGTGAAATCAGCACTGGAGGAAGAAACCGTACAGAAAATGGAGCAGATTCTCAAGGTTATCAGTCATCCCCTCAGGCTTAAGATCCTCCTGATGCTCAGTAATCGTGACCAATGTGTCTGCGAATTCATCTGGATCTTCAAAGAATCATCCACTCTCATCTCCAACCACCTGAAGATCCTCAAGGATGCTGGACTTATCGAGACCTATTACCGGTCAAATCACAAGATCTACAGGTTCAGGGAGGATGCAGACCGGACGATAATCACGTTCCTCCATCAACAGTGGAAGAAGAATACGAAACAGAAATAATTGGTGCTCCTATGAAACAAAAAGTTCTCTTTATCTGTACCCACAATTCTGCCCGCTCCCAGATGGCAGAAGGGTATCTCAATGCGAAGTATAGCGATAGATACGAAGGATTCAGTGCTGGAACGGAAGTAACACGGGTTCATCCCCTAGCTATTAGGGCTATGGAAGAGATTGGAATTGATATCAGCTATCACCGATCAAAGGCACTTATCGAGTTCTTTGACCTGGATATCGATCTCGTGGTGACTGTCTGTGATAGTGCCAATGCTGCCTGTCCGATGTTTCCCGGAGCAAAAAAGATGATTCATGTCAGTTTTCCGGACCCGTCATCTGCAACAGGGAGCGAAGAAGACCAGATGAAGCTCTTTAGACAGGTAAGGGATGAGATCATCATCTGGATTGATGCAAACCTCAAAAATTAATATTTATTAT
>NZ_DATMYY010000152.1:0-3953 GCF_035560735.1 Methanospirillum sp. | reverse complement strand
GATTGATATCAGAACTGATCTCAAGAATGGACAGGGGGGTCTTATCATCAAAGAATCGATGAACAAAAAACCAGAATCCCCGGCTCTAACTCATGCTTGGCGGCCGGTTAAATCGGGGATTAATCATTGTATGGTGGGGATATGTTTAATTATATCCAACTTCGGTGTTGTATGTTTGTCTGTTTTAATTGACTTTTGTTACTGGTTACACAGACCCGGTGGAAATGATGTACCAGTATCATAAATGTCAGACCCGTCGCACAGTTGAGTATGTAGCCAGAAACATCCTGTTACGTGAAGGATATGCTGTGCTAAGGGTTACGGAGCGTCAGGGTGGTATTCCGTCTCTATTTCATCTGATTGCATGGAGAGAGGATCTGGGGATTCTTTTTGTCAGGACCGGGTCTACACGAATGAGTGTACATTCGTTCAATAAACAAGTTGAACGGCTCTCATTGTATGTCAGAACCTGCTGGTATCCAGGTGATGTGCAGTTCTGGATAGCAAAAGGAGGGGAATGGGATAAGTACCAGATCCTCCCAGGTGGAGCAATTCCAATTCTGGAGGAGAAATCAGAATGATCCTCTGCAGATCTTCTGGCCATATCTCATCTTGTGGCGGTGGGAATGAGAAATGACGGGAAACAACCTGAAAGATGAGGTTTTCAGGACTCTTTCACTTCTCTTTCATCAAGGCCAGGTTATCGAGGTCAGGGCAATCACGGGAGAAGGAATCTCTTCCGGGTATTACAGTGACCTGGACACTGCTGCCAAAGATATTGTTGACCGTGAGAAGGATGCTCATGTTACCGGGATCTATGTCACACTCAACGAGGTTAATCCTGCACTTCTTGCAAGGCGTGCGAACCGGATCAAGCACAGACTGGAGCGAAAGGATTCCACAACTGCTGATGCTGATATTGCCCGGAGGCGATGGCTGCCGATTGATATCGATCCGGTCAGGCCCTCGGGAGTATCGTCATCAAATGAAGAGCATACCCGGGCACTTTCTCTCGCTTCGTCAGTAGCAGCCTTTCTTTCTGAGCAGGACTGGCCTGATCCGATCATCGGAGACTCAGGAAATGGTGCTCATCTTCTCTACCGGATTGATCTCTCAAATGATGAAGAGAGCAGGAAGTGTGTTAAATCTGTACTTGAACTGCTGGACTGGCGGTTTTCTGATGCACAGTGTAAGGTTGATACGGCGAACTTCAATGCAGCACGTATCTGGAAGATATACGGAACTATCTCACGCAAAGGAGACAATCTTGCTGACCGGCCACACCGGAGATCAAAGCTTCTGAAGATCCCTGCAGGTCTGGGAGATTCAGCCTCTTTGGTGAGTGCAGAGCAGATTCAGAAGCTGCTCGCATCCTGGCAGCCTGATTCGGTGAGCACATCTTTGGAGAGATCCACGAGCCGGAACCAGGAGGCCGGGATCGATCTTGCATCCTGGCTCTCTGCTCATAATCTCTCATATACAGAAAAGCCGTACAATGGTGGCCGACTCTTTGTGCTTGATGACTGTCCGTTCTCATCTGCCCATACAGACGGGGCATATGCGATTCAGTTTGCGAAGGGTGCGATCTTTGCAGGGTGTCACCATGACTCCTGTGGTGGTGGAAGACAGCGATGGTCTGAACTTCGGGCTCTGTTTGAACCTGTGAAACCTGATATTGAGACAAGGCTTGCACGGCTCAGGTCTGAGCGGATCAGGGCAAAGAACGAGGCCGAAGGCCGGTGTCGCCCGACTGAGTATGAGATTGCACAGGCTCGTGCTCTCTCACAGGCTTTTAATGAGACAGCAGGCCCGGAAAATTCGCCAGCCGGTGCAGTAAAGCTGGAGAAAGAGGAGATTGATCTGGCCATCGGTTCCCGATGTACAGAGATCCTTGAGTCTGGCGATCCGCTCTCGTTTATGCTTGAGACGTTTGCGTCTGTTCACGAAGGCGATCAGACTGTTGCCGAGTGTCTTGTACACTCGCTTGCGTCCCGGTGTGTGATCAACAGCAAAGGGCTGCATGTCTCTATCACCGGTGAGTCTGGGAAAGGGAAGTCTCATGCCATCGATACGATGAAGAGTCTTGTTCCAAAGAAGTTCAGGCTTGAAGGCCGGATGAGTGACAAGGCCCTCTTTTACATGGAGGATCTCTGTGCAGGCAGTGTGATCTCACTTGATGATGTGAGTCTTTCTGACCAGATGCAGGAGGTCTTAAAGGGCGTTACCTCGTCGTTTCAAAAGCCCTTCCTGTACCGGACCGTGAACAAGGAGAGAAAGGTCCAGGTCTGCACAATTCCGCAGCGGTGTGTCTGGTGGATTGCCAAGGTTGAGGGTCCGGGTGATGATCAGGTCTTTAACCGGATGCTCACCTGCTGGATCGATGACAGTGAGGTCCAGGATAAACGGGTACTTGAGCGGACATTGTCAGGTGCAGAAAATCTTCCTGGTATCAGCGGTCCTGAATCAGAGGAGGTTCGTGTGTGCAGGCAGATCTGGGATTCGCTCTCTCAGGTCTGGGTTGTTATTCCGTATGCGACCAGGATCAGGTTTCACTCTGCAGAGAACCGGAGGAATCCTGATATGCTGCTTGATCTGATCAGGACAAATGCTGCACTCAATCAGCGTCAGCGTGAGTCACAGGAGATAGGGTCAGTTATATGTGTGATTGCGAGCCGGGCTGATTTTGATGAGGCTGCACGGCTGTATGAGACGCTGAACGGGGAGTCTGGTGCACAGGCAAACAAGCTGACAAAGCGTGAGAGTGATCTGATTGCTGCCTTTATTTCACTGAATCAGTCAGAGGTGACGATTGCCGAGCTGCAGCAGCTGACCGGGCTTTCGAACTCGACGGTTGGCAAACTGCTTCACGGGTATCATTCGTATGGCAAGACGTATTCCGGTCTTCTTGATAAGTGTCCGGCTGTCTCGTATCTTGACCGGACAGTGATGAGAGGTGATGAAGGCTGCTCGACGATGCGACGAACCCGGGTGTATCTCTGGGATGCAGTGCTGTATGATGCCTGGGAGAAGGGTGGGAGTGTCTGGCTCTGTGATGATGGTCAGGATCATGATCCAGATGATCATGATGATTCTGATCCAGGGTCTTCTCCTGAACCTGAAGAGGCTGTTCGGTCTTATGAGATCTCACTTTCTGATGTGAACTCACGAAGTTTTGCCCCGGTTTCTGGTCTTCCTGATCGTCACCGGTGCAGTGTGTGTGGCAAGCGTCCGACTCAGTACCAGGAGCGGGTTTCTCATTGTTCACAGAAGATTCAGCGGATGCTCTGCTCTTCGTGCTATCGCCGGGCAGTGTCGCGTGAGGTTGCATCTATCATTCCGCTTCCGGGTGTGATTGACAAGAAGGCTCTTGAACGGCGTTCTTTTTCGAGTGGTCGCTGCCAGGTCTGTGATCTCAAGGCTGCTGTCTGGTCTGATCCGGTTTCGCAGGTGCATCTGTGTGATCAGTGCTATGAGAGGCTTGATTCAGGTGATGATGACCCTGATGTTTCCAGTCCAGGTCCTCCGTAGTTAAGATAAATTCAATTTTCAGGGCGAGCGTGGGGAAGTTGTACTGTACCGTGTCAATGTAATATTTTGAACAATTTTGTGATGTGAGGATTGTATGAGTCAGTTTGTTGAGAGTGAGAAGAAGAGTTCAGGGTTTGAGCTCTGTGGGCGGATGATCAGGGATAATGAGTCCCTGGTTGTGTTTATCGACGGTGTAGGAAGGTTTGAGATTCCGGGACGAGTTTTGACAGGAGTTCTGGCCGGGTTTGGAGATGAGGAGTTGTCCTGGGGGAGGGTGAGGCTCTCTGAGAGTGGCCGAGGGCTCTATCTGGATATCGGGACCTTCAGTTATGTCAGTCCGGTGGCACGGATCAGGGCGGTGATGGAAGGGAGGAACCGCAAGGGTCCGGTGAGCAGAGTGGTCAATGCCAGTTAAATTTTTGAAT
>NZ_DATMYY010000151.1:0-4165 GCF_035560735.1 Methanospirillum sp. | reverse complement strand
GGCGAACTAAACTGATAAAGGGAAATCAAATGAGCCGTTCTTAAATATAATCATTATAGGGATCTATTTTGCATCCCCTGGAATAATTCTGCAACCCTGATGGCAATGTAGGTTGGAGCAGGTACTTTCTGATGGTCTTTCGATCACAATTCAATCATAGGGAAAGGACACTTACATAGACCACTTCTGTGGTTATTTCCTGTTCTTGTGCAAGATCTCGAATCATAAGATATTCCTCATCCCCATCATGAACAATACTCCAGGTCTGAACCTTGGTACTGTACTGGGGAATTTGTACCACCCAGAGTGGGTATATTCATTGCACCGAGATTGAGGAAACTATGCCCACCATTGACACATCTCCGCTCTCTCTGAAAATACGAGAGATTTTTGTCATCTATACTATCACATCTCGATCCCAAGACCGAACATGATAATCCAATCGGATGTAACGAATAATTTTATCAGATCACCCGATAAGTCAATCAACAGGAGTAAGATTACGGTATGACTGACACCAGCAAATGCCCGGTTACTGGCAGGATGAATATGCAGACAGCAGTAAGAGGGAGATCCAACCGTGATTGGTGGCCAAACCAGTTAAATCTCAAAATTCTTCATCAAAACTCTTCCAAGGTAAGTCCAATGGGTGATGACTTTAACTATGCCCGGGAATTTAAGAAACTTGACCTGGCTGCAGTAATGAAGGATCTCACTGATCTGATGACAAACTCTCAGGACTGGTGGCCGGCTGATTTTGGTCATTACGGTCCCCTCTTCATCCGTATGGCATGGCATAGTGCCGGGACGTACCGAACCAGTGACGGCCGGGGAGGTGGAAGCGGTGGACAGCAACGATTTCCCCCGCTCAACAGTTGGCCAGATAATGTAAACCTGGACAAGGCACGACGCCTCCTCTGGCCGATAAAAAAGAAGTACGGCCCAAAGATATCATGGGCTGATCTCATGATCCTTGCGGGCAATGTTGCCCTGGAGTCAATGGGATTCAAGACCTTTGGTTTTGGAGGAGGGCGTGAAGACGTCTGGGAACCACAGGAAGACATTTACTGGGGTTCAGAAGATACGTGGCTTGGTGACCAGAGGTATTCAGGTGACCGGGAACTGGAAAAACCTCTTGCTGCCGTGCAGATGGGGCTGATTTACGTAAACCCTGAAGGCCCGAATGGAAAACCGGATCCAATAGCCGCAGCAAAGGATATTCGTGATGTCTTCGGGCGTATGGCCATGAATGATGAAGAGACCGTTGCCCTTATTGCCGGGGGACATACCTTTGGGAAAACACATGGGGCAGGTCCTGCATCGCATGTGGGGCTAGAGCCTGAAGCCGCCGGTATCGAAGAGCAGGGACTTGGCTGGAAGAGTAACTTTGGCTCTGGAAAAGGAAACGAGACAATCTCAAGCGGCATTGAGGTTACATGGACGGCAACACCCACGAGATGGACCAATAATTTCTTCAGAAACCTTTTCAGCCATGAATGGGAACTGACAAAAAGTCCGGCCGGTGCATACCAGTGGCAACCAAAAGGCGGGGCTGGAGCAGGAACGGTTCCTGACTCTCAGGACCCTGCGAAACGTCATGCCCCGGGAATGCTGACAACCGATCTTGCGTTGAGGTTTGATCCCATATACGAGAAAATTTCCAGAAAATTCTACGAAAATCCGGATCAACTTGCAGATGCTTTTGCCAGAGCCTGGTTTAAACTGACACACCGTGATATGGGACCACGAGCCCGGTATCTTGGCCCTGAAGTTCCTGCTGAGGAACTTATCTGGCAGGACCCGATCCCTGCGGCTAATCATCCCCTGATCGATGAACAGGATGTAACAACGCTCAAAGGCAAAATCCTCTCCTCCGGACTCACAATCTCCCAACTGGTATCAACTGCCTGGGCGTCAGCCTCTACCTTCCGTGGATCTGACAAGCGTGGAGGAGCAAATGGAGCACGAATCCGCCTGATGCCACAGAAAGACTGGGAGGTCAACCAGCCGGAAGATCTGGCAAAAGTCCTGAAAGTCCTTGAAGATATCCAGAACGAGTTCAATAACTATACTCCGGGTGGAAAGATGGTTTCTCTGGCAGATCTGATCGTTCTTGCCGGGTGTACTGCTATAGAGCAGGCAGCAAAGAGTGCCGGACACAATGTTACGGTGCCGTTTACCCCGGGACGAATGGATGCAATGCAGGAGCAGACCGATGTGGCCTCATTTTCCGTTCTCGAACCAATTGCAGATGGGTTTAGAAACTACCTGAGGGGGCCATGCTCCATCGAAGCCGAGGCATTGCTTATAGATAAGGCACAACTGCTGACACTGACTGCACCTGAAATGGTGGTGCTCATTGGTGGTATGAGGGTTTTAAACACGAATTACAAGCAGACTCCTCATGGTGTATTCACAAAGAAACCTGAAACTCTGACAAATGACTTCTTTGTTAATCTACTTGATATGAGTATAGAATGGCAACCAATCTCTGATACCAAAGAGACATTTCAAGGAAAAGATCGCAGAACCGGTGAAGACAGGTGGACAGGAACCCGTGTGGATCTCATCATTGGATCAAATGCCCAGCTTCGTGCCATTACGGAGGTTTATGGAAGTTCTGACTCTGAAGAAAAGTTTGTTCAGGATTTCGTATCTGCCTGGAATAAGGTCATGAACCTGGATCGATTCGATCGTATGGCAAATACGTAATGTTAACTTTTTGTGCTATGAGTTCGTGGTAAGGTATTGAAACGACTGGTTATTCCTGACCAGTCAATCCATTATAAAACAGAAGGGATCATCATCTGTAAAATCTCCTTTTTGAGAGAATGCCCTCACACGGCACCCCCCATAGAGATCCAGGTATGAGCAGGATGCACATCTTCCTTTCAGTAGTTCTTTCTTGGTCCTGAACCTTTTCAGGACCGGATTATCCTGATCATTCCAGAGTTCAGAAAGTTTTCTGGTTCTGATAGATCCGATATGACATTCATGGATCTGTACAAACTGGCATGGGTACACATCCCCGTTCTGTGTCACATTGGCTACCCTGACCCTGCACTGCATCCCCCCTTTCATCGATGAGATCAGGGACGGGCTTCAGGCAGATCATGTGCATTCTTCGGTTTCATGAGGGAGAACAGATGGATAGCATCCTGTGGCCCGTCCACTGTAAGAAACTCCATGACACTTGGATCAGTCTTTGATGCATACTCCTGCAGAAGATCAAGAGCAGAGAAGACCTCATCTGCAGAGATCTTCAGGTTTTCATATGAATCGGTGCCTCTTCCTGATGGCACAAGTCAGTAAACGCAGAATCTGTATGCCCCAAGTTGTAGGGAGAGGTCGATGAGATCTTTGAGTTCATGGTAGTTCTCCTTTGTAAGAGTAACCCGAACTCCACAGCGGATCTGTGCCTCATTACAGTACGAAAATGCCCGTATCGCCAGATCAAATGAACCGGGAGTTCCTGAATTGGTCATGGGTCTTTTGTGTTGCACCATCAAGTGATATCCCAACATACCCGATTCCTGATTTTTTGATCTTATCAGTTATCTTCGGGGTTATGAGCGTACCGTTTGTTCTCAGAGCAGTTATTATTCTCTTTTCCTTTGCATGGGCGCCCCGTTCCTAGAGATCAGGTCGCAGGAGGGGTTCCCCGCCGGAAAAGAGAATCACTGGAACGCTCAGTTCGGCACAGTCATCGATGAACGAGAGTGCTTCTTTTGTCGAAAGCTCAGTATCTGCCTCCAGGTCAGGGCCTGATGAGTTGTAACAGTGCTGGCAGGAAAGGTTGCACCTGCCGGTCAGGTTCCAGAATATTATGGGCCTTACCACTGACGAGTACGCAAGATACTCCTGTATAACCTCTTTTATCTGCTGCAGGAGAACAAATACTTCCTCAATTGAGAGCGGATGGACTGAACTCGGTCTGTTTCGCATCCGCATAACAATGGGGGCATTTGAGGGGACAACGGAGCGTGAGATTCCAGGATAGTATCTTGAGAGGAGGAGCAGAATTTCTGTCCACCGATATTTACCCAATTTCTCCGCAGAGATGTTTGAGGTTATTCACTATACAGCTGAATCCAAAAACTATCAAAAAACATGATTTCAATAACAGTGGTTATTTCAAGCGTATAATTTTCCTCATTGAAACCGG
>NZ_DATMYY010000150.1:0-6149 GCF_035560735.1 Methanospirillum sp. | reverse complement strand
TAAAATAAATCAATTGACTGAACAGTTACACGAAATCCATTATTCCGCTTTTCCCGTCGCACTGATATCTTTATATCTGATTCGGGCACTTTACAATTATGAGAGTCGGGTATATTCCTCTTCTTTGTGGACTCTTACTGATATTATTATTCGTACTTTCCGGATTACCTGTAGGGCATGAACTTGCCGGTACCGGAACCAAACCAACGGTCAAATTTGTTTATGCTACATCTGGTATCATGCCCCAGCTCCTGAACACATCCCAGGTGGATGCATTCATTGTCTGGGAATCGGTAGTATCAACATCTTCACTTGGGAAAATAGGTTCAGTCATTGCACGGGATGGTGATATTCCCCCAGATCATAAATGGGAGAACGCTGCCTGCAATGTACTGGTTATGCGAAATGATTTCATCGAGCGGGATCCGGAAATTGCAGCACTTCTTTCAGCGGTTACCATAGCCGGGATAAATCAGATAAAAAAAGATCCTGATGCTGCCCGAAATATAACAGCGAACTGGGTATATGGGTCAAAACCTATCCGTTCAGCAGGTCTTTACCTGAATCCAAACGATGTGGAAAACGAAGCATTTCAGCACATTACCTTTACCAGTTCAGCACAGCTTCCAGATATCTCACGGCTGCAATCATCAATGAATGAAGATTCTTTTAAGATGGCGGAAATTAAGTATGTCAATAGTTCTGTTATGCACCGGGCACAGGAACTCCTAAACGGGTCATTGCCAGTTCTGTCTAAAAACCCTCCGGTTGTCCGCATTGGTTACCTCCCCTCATCTGATCTGTATGCCCCGCTATACGTGACTATTATGTCCCACGAGGAAATTTGTGACGAGTATGGATTTTGTCTCGTCCCTGACTCAGGAAAATCAGGACGACCGACCGCTGCATCACTTCTCTATCATAATCAGACCGCTGCAAAGGTAGTGCTGCTACCTGGATCTGTTGGAGGAGGAGTCATGACCGGTCTTGGACAGGATGCTATGGAAGCGGCCTATATCGGGAGCGTTCCGACAGAACTACAGATTTCGATGGGAAATGATGCATCAGTTATTCAATCGATCAATGCTGGAGGTTCAGGCCTCATCGTTGATAATTCGGCACCGTGTACTGACTGGAAATCGTTCATCTCATGGGTGAAAGACCGATCAGAAAAAGGAAATCCGGTCATTGTGGCAGTTCCCCAAAGTTCAATTCAGGAAGAAATGATGAGAGAAGCGTTTGACTATGAAGGAATAAATATCATTTTGTACGGTATCCCCCCTCGATGGAGCATTAATGATTCATAAACATAAGATTTCAAGAGGCCTATTGCTCCCGGTGATGATCTTCATCATCTGGGAAATCCTCTCTAAAACTATTGGAAACAGTTTCATTCTACCAGGATGGGAACTCATTATTCCGGTACTTATCCATCCCATGGAATCCCTGTTTGGGGGAGCATCCCTTCTTGAAAATGCTATTGTTAGTCTTCAACGTGTTATCATTGGTTTTTTGATAGCTGTTTTTTGTGCAATCCCCATCGGTCTTATGAGTGGCTGGTCAGAAAAATTAGATGACTACATAAATCCACTTATTCAGGTACTCCGTCCGGTTCCTCCGATTGCATGGATGCCTCTGGCAATTGCCTGGTTTGAGATAGGGTTTGGTTCACTCATCTTCATCATCTTTATCGGTTCTTTCTTTCCAGTTTTAATCAGCACGGTGGAAGGAGTGCATAATATCAGGGGAAGGTGGCTTGAAGTAGCACAGACTCTTGGGGCCACCACCGGCGAGAAGTTTCTGACTGTTATAATTCCCGGGGCACTTCCCTTTATCTGGACCGGGCTTCGGCTTGCATTCGGAGTAGCATGGATGTGCCTTGTCGCTGCAGAAATGCTTCCCGGAACAAGTGCCGGCCTTGGATACCTCATAATGTATGCATATAACCTGGGTCAGATACAGGTCATTGTAGCAGGTATGATTGTTATCGGGATTATCGGCATTGTTTCTGATTATTTTTTCAAACTTGGCCAGGTACGCTTTTTTGGCTGGCAGGGGAAAGAATGAACGAAGTTCTTGTACTTGACAGTTTGTCAAAACAATTTATCGAGGGTGATTCTGTTTGCCGGGCAATAGACTCAGTTTCATTAACAATTCGTAAAAAGGAGATTGTCTGTCTCATGGGACCTTCAGGATGTGGTAAGTCCACTGTCCTGCGTATTATATCCAGGCTTGAAAATGCCGATTCCGGTCAGGTTCTTGGTAGTGATGGATTATATTCTGAACGATTGCGTTCTGCCATGGTTTTTCAGGATCACGGGCTCTTTCCCTGGCTTTCTGTCAGGGAGAATATTTCATACGGGCTCAACATGAAAGTCAGGTTTTCCTCGAAAGAACAGGTGAACAAAAAGGTTTCAGAACTTCTTACCCTTGTCCGGATGGAGGAGTTCGCAAATTCCCTTCCTCACCATCTTTCCGGAGGGATGAAACAGCGGGTGGCGGTTGCCCGTGCTCTTGCGGTAGAACCTGAAATTCTCCTCATGGATGAACCATTTAGTGCTCTTGACACCTTTACCCGTCGTGAACTTCAGGACGAAGTGCTCCGGATTCGCAATCAACTGAATACAACATTTTTTATCGTAACTCATAACCCTGAAGAAGCAGTTTATCTGGCAGATCGGATTGTTATCCTGACACAAAGACCCGCGGTGGTTCGAAAAGAGATTCCTGTTACTTTTGAATTCCCCCGGAATATGGCAGATCCAAGTGTTATTGCTCTTGTCCAGGATGTTACCCGCCTGGTTGCATCAGGTCAATAAAATAATTTTTTTTCTCTATTGCCACAATTTTTCATGAAAAACCGGGTACCAAAGTACCGGTTCAACATATATCAAGATAGGGCTCTTTTGATCTAACTGTTGGCTCTACCTGAATTTTACCAACTCAAGATAACTCTTGTCAATAAATGAAACTCCCAGAGGTGCAGACACTTCTGTCGGAATGCCAATAAATCCTGGAGTAATTGTTCTGGATACGATACTTACCGGTAAGAGAAAACAGAATAAGAAAAAATTCCGGAGGTTAATTATGTTCCCCAAAGGGGGAATTGTCCGGTTCGTTTCAGGATTTCTCCCTAAAAATGAAGAATTAATCACACTCCATACTCAGATCCAGAGAGGATTGCATCCTCATCTATAGACCCACGATGTGGTGTTCTTAAAAAGATTCTCGGAGTAGCATGAATTATCGCTGATGCATTCTTTGTTCCCACCTGAAGTTTAATCGGAATCGCAGAACGAATAAATTCATGAGAGAGACGTTCTCCGTCAACAGCGACATTCAGGGATTTTGTAGCGTTGTTGATGGTTATAGTACCGTTAAGATCTTTTCCATTATACTGGTAAGAGAATACATTTCCATCCACACTCGTGGCATTATCAAATGCTAGTACAACATCATTCATCTTTAATGTGACAGGGTCATTTGCAAGTACCGAACTAACCTTAAGGCCACCCCCGTTCAGAGATAAACGGTCGTATACTTTGTTATCATCGTAGTAATACACCTTTCCGGATACCGTTGCATTATTCAGAGAGAATAAATCATTGGAAACTGATTCATTCTTTCCAGACCACATGATATCCTCATATCCTCCCATCAGAACACTATCCCTTTTATAGGTGTTCTTACCTTCAAATTCAATAGTGAGAATGTGAGAGTTCAATTCTTTATTCAAATCCGGAACCTGGTTTGCTGCAAACCACCATTTGTTCTTTCCAAGATCTAACCGGAGAGATGAGACTCCTTTTTTCGGATCATTTGTTGTATACGCAATTTCATGATCAGATACAATAGTCACATCTCCAACAGTTGAACCGAAGGGGAATGTCAGGAATCCTACTCTTATTTCTATCGGTTTACGCGGATGTAATGCCATATACTTGTTAAATCCATCAGGTAACGTCCCCTGAAGTTTCACCTGATTTCCCACACTATCATTTCGCACTGCAATAATTCCGGTGTCAACGAGGCTTGATGATTCTTTTGCAAAATAAGCACGGATAGTAGAATGGTCTGCTCGGACAGTTACATTTGTAACCGGAGAACTCAGGTCATCGAGATCTAATCCCATTCCTTTCCAGTACATAAAAGTATAACCATCGGCTGGAACTGCCTTTATCTGTCCGGTTGCATTCACTTCGATTTCTCCTGATGGAAGAGTGATGGTTCCGCCACCAACCGGCACAATACTCGTGGCGATTACATTTTCTGTCGCTGTTGACATTCCCACGGAAGAACAATCAGTTCCATTAGTTGAAACAACATGCCATGTAAGGAACCAGGGTTGATATGCAGCATATATTGACGGAACCCATGGACAGGATGCTATCGAACCATCAGGATTTTTAACAGGGGTTAAAAGTTGAGGCTCGATATCTATTTCATTATATCCACAGGTATCACCCTTATGGTAACGCATGTCATACTTGAAAGTCAACCCTTTTTTGAATGTATTTGTAGTCGAAATATCCTGTTCAGTAGTGATATAACCTTCTGGTTTTAAAAGACCTAATATATCTACCGAAACGGTGGTTTTCTGAGTATGTTCATTCGAAATAGTTGAGGCATTATCCATTGTATACGTAGGCGTTCCTGTACCGCCACCACTATCCCAAGTCAGATCTTCACTTCCTAATAGCGTGCTAACATAATTCCCGGCATAGGGATTTTGTTTACCACCAATCCAGTCCCGGCCGTTCCAACCACCAGACCATGATGAGAAATACCATGGGTTTAAGTTAAAATGGTCTGGAGAACTAGCCATACCTTTGAAAACTTGTGAGGTAATTACAGGATTTGTGAGGTTATATGACTTTATTAAAGGTTTTAGAGGATCTGATGGATCATATACTGAGATATATACTACCTTTGGATTTGAGGTAGGTATAGTTCCAAAGTAATCTGCTACATTATATGCAGTTGTGACCATATTCGGGGCGAGATAAAGGAAATATCCATATGAGGTCGCTGGATCCTCACACCCGTTTAATGTTTGTTCAATCTCCGTTTCGAAATTACTTTCTTTTGTTGTTTTCTCTTTTGCTCCCCTCTCATAGGATGCATCAATACCCGAGAATAGATCTACAAAATGTAAATTAAGACTAATAGATCCCGATGAATCACGCGAACCTGATATTTCTGTTGACTTAGAATTCCCATTACTCAAATCAACCTCAGATTTTATAGGTCCACTATCAATATCGCAATTATCCATGGTTCGCCCGTTCATTGAAAATGGAGGAACACCATCGACAAATCCTTGCGGAATGAATATTCCGGCATTTCCATCGAAATTGCTAGATGTCGAATTGGTAGTTTCATCAGGATTCTGGATTAATTGATTTGAAGCAAAGTAACCAAGATAAAAAGTGTACCCATGACAATTTGGATCATCTTCATCATTATTATACACCAATCCGAAAAACTGAATCGACCAAAGATTTTCACTCATCCACATAGGCACATTAAGGGTGAATTTGCTTAGAGCACCTTTCCCCATGAAATACTCTTCTTTATCACCTCCTGTTCTATATACCCTATTCCATGTATTTGATTCAAATGACGGCCCATCACAACTGTAAATAGATTTAAGCCCATCACCCAACTGATTTGTCTCTCCTAACATGGTAGTGTCCTGATATATCGAAGCAGAAATATCATTAACTCCGGTTTCATCTCCCTGACAGTTTCCGTCGTTAAAAATGAGATTTCGTATACCCCGTGGGAAATCGGAACTTATGGTTGCTTTAGAAATCAACGTTTTCTGCCCAATGCTGCCATCCGGATTGATATACCAGGTAACAATCGAACCCTGATAATCACTTGCTCCAATTATGACCTCTCCATCTAAATTCACGGTACCGCTTGTCAGGACATCAAATAATTGTGAGTCAGGAACCGGAGTTACGCCCGGATATTTTGGATCATTATTTTTAAAAGAGTACAACTGTTTTGGGGTTATGGTTGACTCTGTCCCATCAAGTTCTTCTTCTGATATAAACGAAACATCCAGAGTCGGGACACTGTTCACCGTTTTTTTGCTGATAAGATAAATACCGGTCTCGTTAGGAATGGCTTTGATATAATGA
>NZ_DATMYY010000149.1:0-2086 GCF_035560735.1 Methanospirillum sp. | reverse complement strand
CCCCCAGTCCAATGTATCTAACTCTTGCTTCCTCCACTCTATCGGAGGATGTTCATTGAGGATCCCAGCCATATATCCGGGCTTTAGACTCACGGATCCATATCTCTGGCTATTTGTCAGTTCGGTTGTTATAACCGGCCTGATAAGTTACATCTCTCTGGCAATGGGATGGGTCGAAATAGTTGAAAATTTCTGGTACATACCGATTATTATATCTTGTGCGGGATATATCAGGAGAGGATTTTTTTTCTCTCTCGTAATTATTACAGGGTATTTGGGTTTTGTCCTTTACTTCACCCCAGACCAAAATTCAATAACAGACGCACTTTTCAGGACAATATTTTTCCTAATTGTCGCAGTCACCGTTACATATATTTCAGAAGTTCGCTCCCGCTCTCTCAAACAGGCTCGGAAAAGTGAAGAGCAGTATTACTCCCTCTTTAGTAATTCAATTCTAGGCATTTACAGAACCAGTCCGGCAGGACAGTACCTGGAGATAAATCCTGCGTTTGCACATATCGCCGGATACGAAACACCTGAAGAGATGAAAACTGATATCCACGACATCGGACATCAGCTCTATGTTCACCCGGAGGACAGAGAAACTTTAGTTAAACTCCTGGTTTCAAACGGTGAAATTCACGGATATGAGGCTGAATGCTGGCACCGCAGCGGCAGTTCCATCTGGATTTCGATGAATGCAAAGACTGTCCTCAACGATGCCGGAAACCTGCTTTGGATTGAGGGAACAATCGAAGATATTACAGCCAGAAAGAAAGCTGAAGCTGAGTTAGCTCTTAAGAATGAAGATCTCCAGGCAACACTTGAAGAGTTGTCAGGATCAGAGGAGGAATTAAAACGGCAGCTCGAAGAGATCCTTTCATCCCAAATTGAGATAGAAGAAAGAGAAAAGAAATACAGACAACTTTTTGAATCAAATATCGCAGGAATAAGCGTTCATGAGATCATCTGTGATTCGAAAGGCAAACCAATTGACTATCGGTTCCTGGATGTCAACAAGGCATTTGAAGAATTTACTGGACTGCATGCAGAAGATATCATAGGAAAGAGGGTTCGGACAGTTCTCCCAGGAATCGAATCATATTGGATAGAAACCTATGGCGAAGTTGCCAGGACAGGAAAGACAATCCATTTCGAGAACTACAGCGGGGATCTGGGAAAATATTTTGATGTCACCGCTTATTCCACAGAGCTCGGCAAATTTGCAACACTAGTCCTGGATGTAACTCCACAGAAATTGAGTGATATTAAAATAAAAGAGAATAATGCTTTTCTTGAGAGTTTAATCGATAATGCATTCGGTCCAATTATTGTCTGGAACCCTGATCTCAGGGTAATCAGGATCAACCGGGCAGGTGAACTTCTTGTGGGGAGATCTGCAAAAGAACTAGTTGGTAGTTCTCTTGAGATACTCTTCCCCCCTGATGATGCTGAACGGTCATTGAGACTTATCCGAACCACTCTTGAAGGGGTAAGATGGGAAACTGTAGAACTTGGAATTCAGCATCAAGACGGATCAATCAAAACAGTATTATGGAATTCATCAACAATTTACGATCCTGAATCCAGCAAACCAGTAGCAACAATAGCACAGGGACGCGATGTTACCCAGGAACGCTTGCTGGAGATGGAAAAAGATGCAACTACCGCCCAGATACAGGAAAATATCGCTAAACTTGCCATATTAAATGACGGGATAAGAAATCCCCTCTCAATAATTACAGTTATAGTTGATATGGCAAATGATTCGCGATTGAGTGAAACAATACTGGCAGAAGTTTCCAGAATTGATGAGATGGTCTCCAGTCTTGATCGGGAATGGGCACATTCAGAAAAGATCCTTGATTACCTGAAAAAACATACACAGATTGGAAGAAGTTTTATCTCTGGTTCACTGGCAGTTGCTCCAGCCTTAAATACAGACTTCGAAAATGATATCAGTTCCAAAGCAAAACTGAGAGAAAACCTGCTTCCCCAGGAGATACAGGCACAACTTTACAGTATTCTGGATAGTATTGATGCTCTGGTGTATGTTGCCGATATTAAAACATATGAGATCCTATAC
>NZ_DATMYY010000148.1:0-2616 GCF_035560735.1 Methanospirillum sp. | reverse complement strand
TAATCATCCTCACTATTATGAAACTAACAATCCTCTGTGAAAAAGATGAAGAAGGGCATTTCGTCATGGAATGCCCTGAACTTCCAGGCTGCCTTTCTGAAGATGATACTCTCGAAGAAGCTCTTGAGTCAATCAACGAGGCTATTGCAGGATGCATCACCAGCCGCATAAAGACCGCCACATGCACTCTCCTGAATAATACTCCAGATACCTTCTCCTTCTCACTTGAAATCCCTGAAACCTCTCATGCCTAAATTATCCTGGGCATCAGAAGATCTCCACGTCGCTGCTTTCAAACGGGCCGGATGGATGGTAAACCATATCGAAGGCAGCCATTACATCCTGATCAAAGATGGCAGTCCTGTTCATCTTTCGATACCTATTCACTCAGGCAAAGAACTCGGACCAGGATTACTTCGTAAGTTAATCCGGACAGCCGGATTGACTCCGGAAGAGTACCTTGAGTTCTTTAACCGTTGATCCCCTTCTCTTTCCTCTTCTGTAGGATCCTGGCCCGGTTCCTCCGATAATACGCCCGGGAATTTTCCGGTGCCGGGAGATCTGGTGTTCTCTCCGAATCAACCGGAGAGCCTCAATAAGGTGCATGCTCCTCCTCGAGTGGACAGACCCGGAGATACCCGATCCCTTTCCCTGCCAGATCACAGATCCGGTTTCTCCGGACCTCACATTGCACAGACTTCAGATGAGGACACCCTTTCGTAGAACATGCCTCAATAGTCGGCCTTCGTGACAACCTCATGCTAATCCTCCGTACACGAGCCTTCTGACAAGGAGGTGCCGATCACACGACAAACAGTTCAGCTGTCACCGGCGGAGTGGGCACTGCCCAAGTCTATGAGAACAATACATCCCATGAAACATAGGCATCCGGTCAACAGCCATCTGGGTGATCATCCCTTCACCCCTGATTCACAAAGATGTGAGTAACAGGTCGCACATACCCCGAAATGATCTTCAGGATACTGCCAGGCGATCGCATCACCATCACAAAAATGACACCTGCCAATCGAGGCCCCAGTCCAACTCTGCAGCCGGGAGATATCGATAACATCCGGGATGGTCCTGAACTGACCTGATCATCACCAGACATACCGGTCCGGAATCGTGCAGACCTGACCGGTCCTATCCGATCCTTTGAGACCGTGCGGTACCAGAATGGTTTCTGAAACGAGGTGGTCACTCCTTTCAGAATCTCCTGCATCTGGTCAGAGAGCGGGATATCATCAAGAGCGATAACAGAACCGGGCCGGAGCCCTACGTCATTGAAGAGTGCCTTGTCACTCATCCGTCTGTCAAGCCTGAGTTCATCCGGAACCTGCTGGAGCATGGTGTCCACGGTATGGAACTTCCCTTTCCCTGATTCACCTGTGACCGAGACATGAAGCCCTTTCGAGTTGATCACCGACCGGGAGGCAAGTGACCGGGCCAGACATTTGGCAACAACCCGGTCACCCTCATGATCCAGACCGAACGTGTCGATGCTAAACCTGAGCGGATCCCCGGTTGAGAGAGCCTCATGTGCTTTCCTGATAACCTCCTCACGACGACTCTTCTCCTCATTCGATACCTCTGGCTTCTCACATTCCCCAAGATCATCACCCATCCTGGCGATATCCTGTTTTCGGATATTCTCCTTTCTCCAGGCCTCAAAGTCCCGCTTCTTCCCGGGACCATCGAAGATCTCTCTGAGATCTCCCATCGCTGGGATCCTCCACCGCAGCTCTGGTGATGACACCCGGCAAAGATCGCACCACTCGGGAACTGTACAGCGTACGCCCCATCCCGGTGTTCGATGATGAACTGACACTCAGAAAGCACATAGAGCATCCCGCCCTGGTACGGTTTGTCATCGTACCCAAGGTGATGAGCATCAAGCCACTCACCAAGGTTGATCACCTGGCCGGGTCTGCTCCGTGAGAGTGAGGATTTCATCGGACCGGGATCTTCTCTCGGAAGAAGACTCACCAGCCCCTTCAGTTGATAAGGCGTGACGACAGTCCTGTTCCCTGTTGAAATGATCGTAGACAACCGGTGAGGTCGATCTGGGCACTATCTCGTAAGGATTAAATCGGTCAGATGTGATGACTCATAATGTCGGATATTGGGGTGGGTTACGCCTACCTGAATGCTTGTTTGAGGGTTGCCAGATCTATCTTCTTCATCTGAAGCATCGCAGCCATAACGTTTTGTGCCTTCCTGGTATCAGGATCGGTGAGAAGATCTATCATTTCTTCAGGAATAACCTGCCACGATATTCCAAATTTATCTTTCAACCATCCACACTGCTGGGATGCAGGATCCCCTCCTTCAGTAAGTTTCTCCCAGAAATAGTCAACCTCGTCCTGATTGGCACAGTTAACAATGAAGGAGACTGCTTCAGAAAAATGAAATATTGGGCCGCCATTTAATGCAACGAAGGGAGAGCCGTCCAGGGTAAATTCTACAGTCATAACACTCCCTTCAGGCTTATGATGAAATTCAAACCCTTCCTTCCCGTATCGCGTTATTCTTCCAATTGAAGAATTTTTAAAAATTGATGTATAGAAACGTACTGCTTCTTCTGCCTCATTATCAAACCATAACCCGGTAGAGATC
>NZ_DATMYY010000147.1:0-4610 GCF_035560735.1 Methanospirillum sp. | reverse complement strand
GTTGGCAAGTTGATTGCATCACTATTCTCCGAGTTTGGGTATCATCTATACCAGTATTTTGACTACCCATCTCTTGCATGCTATAACAGTCGTGATCCTGGAACTCGAACAAAACTGTGAACACAAGAACCGCAGTCTCCCCGGATAATAGCAATCACAGGAGAATATGAATCCTGATGTAGGATCTGTACGATAACTGAGAAACTACAACAGAAATTGCAAGATCTGATTCAGAACATCATACGATAGGCTTATCTGAAGATACTATGGCCGAAAATAATACATTGAACATGATAACCCAGCGTGCCATTGAAGAAGGCATAGCAATGGAAATCGGGAAAACATCACCGGAATATTACGAAGCCTGTAATCTCATTGAGATGAATGAGGAGGATATGAAGAGACTGGGGATTTTAAAGAATACCAATGTTCGTGTGACAAGCGAAAGTGGTCAGGTTATAGTCAAAGCGATTGTTGCACGTCAGACAGTATATCCGGGTCTTTGCCATATCAGACAGGGGGTATGGGCTAACCAGGTCGTTCCTCCACGTACTCAGTCAACCGGCACTCCACAATACAGCGGGTTCCCTGTAACTGTCGAATCTACTCCTGATGAAAAATTAAAATCGGCACTTGAACTTGTTTTGAGTGCAGTCGGAATGTGGAAAGGTGAGAAATTATGTCCAAGATAATTGAAAATGTTGGTTGTCCATACTGTGGTTGCTCCTGTGATGATGTAAGAGTCACAGTTTCAGATGATGGAAAAAAAGTACTTGAAGTTGAAAATGTCTGTGCAATTGGGGCTGAGATCTTTAAACACGGGAGCTCAGAAAACAGGCACCGACTTCCTCGTCTTCGTCAGCCTGATGGCACGATGAAAGAGATTTCATATGAGGAGGCTATTGAATGGACTGCACAGCATCTGTGTAAGGCAAAAAAGCCCCTTATGTACGGGTTTGGTTCAACCAACTGTGAAGGTCAGGCAGCTGCCGCCAGGTTAATGGAATCTGTTGGTGGATGCCTTGATAACTGTGCAACCATCTGTCATGGACCATCTTTTCTTGCAATATTTGATAATGGATACCCAACTTGTACCCTTGGCGAAGTCAAAAATCGTGCTGATGTAATTCTCTATTGGGGTTCAAACCCAGCTCATGCACACCCACGACATATGTCACGCTATTCTATCTTTCCTCGTGGGTTCTTTACTGGAAAAGGACAAAAGAAACGTACTGTTATTGTCATTGATCCACGATATACCGATACTGCAAACGTTGCTGATATCCATGTCAGGGTAAAACAGGGGCATGATTATGAACTTTTTAATGCATTCCGCATGATTATGAACGGATATGCAGATGATATCCCTGATATTGTTGCAGATGTTCCAAAAGAACAGATCCTTCAAGTCGCTGAGGTCATGAAAAATGCTAGATTTGGAACTGTCTTTTACGGTATGGGCCTTACTCACTCTGATGGACGTAATCACAATATCGACATCGCAATTTCTCTCATACGGGATCTAAACAAGGTTGCCAAGTGGACAATTATGGCAATGCGTGGACACTACAATATTGCAGGTCCCGGTGTCGTATGGTCATGGACATTTGGATTTCCGTACTGCCTTGATCTCACCAAGAAGAACTATGCACACATGAATCCGGGTGAAACAAGTTCTGTTGACATGGCAATGAGGGATGAAACAGATATGTTCATCAACATCGGAACCGATGCGGGTGCCCATTTCCCGATTCCAGCAGTCCAGCATCTGAAAAAACATCCATGGGTCACCATCGATCCAAGTGTCTGTATGGCATCGGAAATCTCTGATCTGCACATTCCTGTCTGTATCTGTGGAGTTGATACCGGTGGAATTGTGTACCGGATGGACAACGTGCCAATCCAGTTCAGACAGGTTATCGATTCACAGGGTCTTCTTACAGATGAGGAACTGCTAAACAAAATTGCTGACCGGGTTGAAGAACTCAATGCTAAAAATCCTGTAAAGGAGAGTTGAAGATGTCCGAACTTATTATTAAGAATGGATACGTCTTTGATCCAATATCAGGTATTAATGGAGATATAGCAGATATTGCCATCAAAGATGGTAAGATCGTAGAAAAAGTCTCATCAAAAGCAAAGATCATAGACGCAAGCGGTAAGACCGTCATGGCTGGCGGTGTTGATATTCACACTCATATCGTAGGGCCAAAAGTCAACCTTGGGCGTGAAATGCGGCCTGAAGATAAGCTCTTCCGGGGTAACTACCGGGGAGGGATTGTAAAGCAGGGCAAGCGGATGGAAATGGGATTCTCTATCCCTACAACCTGGAAGACCGGATATGCATATGCCCGTCTTGGGTACACATATGCCAACGAAGCAGCAATGCCGCCGCTTATGGCACCTCATGTTCATGAAGAGATCAGGGATACACCAATTCTTGATATCAGTGCTATGCCGGTCTTTGGGAATAATTGGTTCTGTTTTGAATATCTTAAGAACAAGGAGATTGAGAACAACGCAGCATATGTTGCATGGCTCCTAAAGGCAACGTATGGTATCGGAATAAAGGTTGTTAATCCCGGTGGCACTGAAGCATGGGCATGGGGAGAGAATTGTGTTGATATTCATGACCCGGTTCCATTCTTTGATATTACACCGGCAGAGATCATAACCGGTCTTATTGAAACAAATGAATATCTCGGCTTGCCCCATTCAATCCATCTTCATGGGAACAATCTTGGAAATCCAGGTAACTACGAACATACGATCAAGACTCTCAAACTCGCTTCCGGGTACAAAACAAAAAATAAATTCAAACGAGAACAGGTTCTGCACAACACCCATCTTCAATTCTTCGCATACAAAGGAGATAGTTGGGGAACCTTTGGATCTGGTGCAAAAGAGGTCATGGATTACGTCAACAAGACCAAAAATATAACTGTAGATCTTGGGGTAGTAACTCTAGACGAGACGACGACTATGACTGCAGATGGTCCATTTGAACATCACCTCATGGAACTCAATCACCGCAAATGGGCAAACTGTGATATTGAACTTGAAACCGGATCAGGAATTGTCCCTTATATCTATGACAAAGATATTGCCATTTGTGGTATTCAATGGGCAATAGGTCTGGAACTTGGCCTCTATGCAAAAGACCTGATGAGGGTTTTTATCACAACTGATCATCCGAATGCTGGTCCATTTACCCGGTACCCGCGTATCATCAAGTGGTTTATGTCAAAAAAAGCCCGTGAGACAACTTTTGAATCCATGAAACGCAGGGACAAGGTTATCGCAGCAACTGATCTGGCATCCATGGACCGGGAACTTACTCTTTATGAAATCGCTATGATGACCCGTGCAGGTCCTGCTAAGGCACTTGGTATGTCAAATATGTATGGCAGCCTTGCTCCCGGAGCTGATGGAAATGTCTCTATCTACAATCTTGATGCCAAAAAGATTCCGTCTGACCCGGAACTGATTGAAGAGGCATTCAGCAAGACTGCTTACACTATCAAGGAAGGAGTAGTTGTCGTCCAGAATGGCGAGATTGTTGCAGAACCCAAGGGATACACCGTATGGACCAAAGTCAACATGCCTGAAAACTTACAGGTAATGCGAGATATAAAGGAAAAGTTTACCAAAAGTTACACAGTTAATCTTGAGAACTACGCAGTATTCGACGACCATGTGTATCGCCCCCGGGCACTTGAAGTAGAAGTTGCCTGAGGTATAAAAAGATGCAAACCGTAACAATGACTTTGATAGAGCAGCCTGAGTTGTACCTCGAATGCTATAGTGTAACCCCAGATAAGTTTGCAGGGAAGTCTCTGGCCGAGATTGCAGATCTTCCGGCTCATGAAGGAAAAGTCCTCTGGAAATTAAAAGATTTCTTCTCTTTCTCCGGAAAGGCTGGAGAAACAGCAGTTGACACCAAGATCATCGTCAACGGAAATGTCCGAAAGATGAAGCGGTTCGGTCAGCAGATGACAGCCGGTGAGATCCTCATCAACAGCGATGCTGATATGTACGTCGGCTGCTGGATGCGTGGCGGTAAGATTACGGTCAAAGGCAATGCAGATGCATTTCTTGGAATCGGTATGGAAGGCGGAGAACTCACCGTCGAAGGCGATGCTGATAACCATGTCGGTAGTGCCTACCGTGGTGACTGGCGTGGCATGAGTGGCGGTACACTCCGGGTAAAAGGAAAGGCAGGTAATGATATCGGAACTGCTATGACCGGGGGGACCATTATTATCGAAGGCAATGTCTTTATCCACGTCCTGACCCACGCTGAAGGTGGTACCGTCATTATCAAGGGTGATGTCGAAGGCCGTGTAGGTGGACAGATGGTAAAGGGAGATGCATATATCCTTGGAAAGATTCTCTTCCCGATGCCAGGGTTCAAAAAGGTTGGAACTGTCGAGAAGGAATGTGATGGCCAGACCTACACCTTTGATGAGTATATAGGAGATATGGGGGAGCGGAAAGAGAAGAAGAAAGGAGAGATTGTCTGGGGTCATATCTACCTTAAGAAAGTCTAAATAATTTCCCCTGGAAATTTTAGGCATTCCATACATCCGGTTTATCCCCCTATTTTTTCT
>NZ_DATMYY010000146.1:0-4432 GCF_035560735.1 Methanospirillum sp. | reverse complement strand
TTATTATTGTTTAATTCCTGATCTGACCCGTGATTTATGCCTGAATTCGTTGCGGAAAATTCCGCAGATTGCCCGCAACATTCCGCAGTTCTGCAATCACCCTTGTCAGAGTCCAGATCCTTCTCATCGTGATCATCATGATCATGATTATCATCAGAAGGCGGGTCATCTCTCTCAAGCCAGCACCCTCCATCGTATTTCCAGGCTTCATAGACACGGGGATCCCAGGAGTAGGCCTTAGATCTCCGGTGAGCAGAAGTCGACCCACTCTCATCCACAACAAGGGTCCGGTCACAGACAGATACAGCAGGGCATTTCGTGAGAAGGCCCTCATACTCACGCCCTTTGCTTGATGACCCGTGAAGCATCTTGTAGATGACTGAAAATGAGAGATCGGTGATATGCTGGAGCTCTGAAATTGTAACTTCTCCTGTCCCGTGCGACTGTATCGCCTCTACAAGGACTGCCTCTCTTCTGGTCAGTTTGGATTCAAGGCTTCCTGATGTGCTGTTCAAAGCGGTATATAATCGCTGTGCTGCTGAAAAGTCATCCTCTGTCGCAAAGATTTGTATTAAATTCTCTGTCTCAACATGTTCCCGCTGATGTTGCATCAGAATAGCATGAGATCTCACAAGATCAAGCAGCATATCAGGATTTCTCCGGTTCATTGCCGATGAAAACCTGATCCTTTTTGCAAATGGAATTACCACCCAGGCAGGTGATACCTGTCTCCAGATCTCCTGACAAACGCGGGCTTCTTCCCTAACATCTATGCTATCCAGTCTGAATCCTGCAGCCTCATGAAGAGTTCTCTTGAGAACAGCTGCATCCTGCTCTTCTGAATCGTCAATCCAGCAGGTCAGCATCCGATTCCAGACCTGATCGTCACCGGTTCCGTCAACCTTGGCAATCCACCAGACACACCTCTCCGGGATGATGCAGGTCTCACCTACCCGGTCCTTGCTCACGGTCCGGTACGTAAACGGTCGACGAAACGAGGTCGTAACGCCTTTCAGGATCTCCTGCATCTGGTCAGATAACGCAACATCATCAAGAGCAATCACACTTCCCGGTTGCATGCCTTTGATGTAGAAGAGAGCCTTCTCACTCATCCGGCCTTCAAGCCTGAACTCCTCGGGAACCTGGTTCATCATCGTCTCAAAGGCGTGTGATTTTCCTTTGCCTGACTCTCCGGTCACCGAGACATGCAGACCCCGGGCATTGATCACCTTCCGGGAAGCAAGTGACATCACCAGGCACTCGGCGACAACCGGATCTCCGATATGATCCAGGGCAAAGGTTTCAAGCATGTATGCAAGCGGATCGCCAGTTTCAAGGAGTGTTGATGCGGTTTTTGAGATCTCATCAGATATTTCTGGTTTTGTGTTCTGTTTCAGAGAAACAGCCGGCGATTCAGGTTTTGCGTTCTTCTTCTCGGTATTCCGTGTGCGGGAAGATACAGGACCTTCATACGTTGACCTGAGTTCTGGCCACCGCTGTGTTCCTCCTCCACATGAGGAATGATGACATCCGGCAAAGATGGCTCCGTTTGAGAACTGAATAGCATATGCACCATCGGTATGATCTGACGAGAACGGGCATTGATCAAGTATAAAGAGCATTCCTCCGGCGTATGGCTTCTGGCGGTACCCGAGGGAGTGCCGGTCAAGCCATGATGCAAGGTCTATTGAACTCTCTGGCTTTCGACCTTTCTCTTTATTGTCTGTTCTTTCTGGTCCTGACTCTTCCCGTGGTAGCATTGTAGCCAGGGAGGATAAGAGATCGAAACAGACGATCTCCAGTACATCAGGAACTGAGAGTATCGCTGCCTTCCGGTGTGGTCGAGCAGTGATATTGTCTCCTTTCCTGCTTGTTGTTCCATAGAGTTTCCAGATCCTGGCAGCGTTGTATACCGAGGTGTCTACTGTAGATAATTCATCTGAAAAGAGGATATCAAGGGTCTCAAGGATACTCCTGACAAGATCCCGGGACTGTTCGTCATTGGGAAGATCAATGCGGTACAGCAGGTGTGCTCCGTTGCCTGAGTCAGCAACAACCGGCTCTGGCCATCCGAGATCAGTAAGATATGCCGATATCCGTTTAACTTTTTCTATCGCAGCTACATGCTCTGAATCAGACGATGATACACCGGAGGGCCGCACCGGATCAATATCTATCGGGAGCCATCTCCGGCAGAGGATATCGCTGTCACCTGCTGACTTCTCGTGTCTGCCAAGCCGGGTTTCAATCCTGTTGGCCCGGCGTGCCAGAAGGTCAGGGTTCACCGGGTTCAGGGTGACATATGCTCCTGCATACTCACCCCGGTTGTCAAACGAGACTGCATCAGCACTGAGCCGGTCAAAATCGTTGTAATACCCGGATGCTGCTCCTCGTTTTCCAATCAGCCTTACCTCAACAGTCTGTCCGGGCTCAAAGAGGATAGAGCATGCAAAGCGTGTAGGATGATTCATTGAAACCCTCCTCTGATAAGCAGAGCACCACCGGGCAGGATCTGATACCTCTGCCACTCTTTTGAGACAAAGATCCAGATCTGCACAATCCCGGGCACTGTCCCATCTTTGACAAGTGACGCAAGCAGGCTGACATCGCGGGTAAACCGGGATATTCCGCCGCTCCGTGTTCGTCTGACTGCAATAAAGAGAGTTTTCTCTTTGTTCCAAGCTACAAGATCAAACAGACGCGATGAGCCTGCAACCCTGACTGAAGAGTAACCGTTTTTATCAAGTTCTGCAGCTGCATCAAAGAGAATAGTCCGTGCAGTGAGGTTAGTTCCTGCCATCGTGGGCACCCTCCCCTGATCTGAAAGTGAGATGGATAGAGATTCTGGAGCAGCGTGGACACCGGCCCCTGAGTCCCATTTGGCTGGAATGGAACTACAATTCATGAATTGCACCCCTGGATGACAGAAAGGTACAAACACTCTTAAGATTATACAAGTAGTTTATCCCCGCCAATCTTCCCGGTCGGCCAAGATAGAGAAGGGTTGTGCGGGGTTCTCTTTTCATTTGATTCATAGTATCACATCAAATCGTTTCGTGCCATTCATCATCTTCATCATGATTACTTCTTGGCTGGTGTTTCATCCATCCGAAGAGCAGGTTTGTCCATCCATATGGTACCGCCTGCTGGAACGCTGAAATAATATAATGGAATTAGTGATTCACCAGCCCTGCACAGGATGTCTGGCATGGTCAGGATGAGTATGGCACATGGTGATTTAGTACCCTGGTATCTAAAGGTTAGGTAAACGGTGCGAAAGTGATCGGGGGGATCTGAACCTTCGTTGTATCGTGCCCAAATCACGAAACAGTGCTTACATATGCGAATATTCACTTTCGCAAAATCCCCCAGATCACATCATTTCTGGTTATTTGGATCAGAGTCTGACCAGATCCTGAGAACAGGGATGATCCGTCAGTGCTGATAGTTTCCTAGGTACTCTGCCTGTTGAAAGAAGTCTGGATCACAAGGAGTGATCCAAGAGCCAGGATATTCCACCGCATTATCCCTCCCGGGCTTATGCCAGGAGGGCAACGGTGTCTGCCCATGTTTCTATCCCTGCAACGATGCTGTCTGCTTCGTATCCTGATACCACAACACTGTCACGTCTGAATGTGACTGTGAAGATCTCGCCGTTTGAGTTGTGACATTTGAGAGCACAACTGAACGAGTCTTCAGAGCTGTCATGAGATGGTGTTCCCCCCATTGCAGTGTTGATTGCCGATGTAGCCACGATGGTGCTTACATTGGTGCTGAAAGCCGCAGAAGTTGGAGCCCTGACTGATATCTGCCCTACAGTCTTTGCTTCTGCGTTCTCATACACGATCTTTCCGGAGTAGTGTTCAGATCCCCTGACAACCCCGGCGACAGTCTGGTTGTTTGAGGTGTATGATGTGCATCCCCAGGGGTTGTTCTCGATGACGTCCTGGACAAGTGCCAGGAAGTTTGCTACGGTGTCGATAGGTAAGCTGAGTTTTCTCTCAGCCGACTTGGTGACACTCTTGGTTGTAAAGTCTGCCATTGTTCGATTCCCAGCCGCATTTCACGGCTATGTATAATGTCGACCGGGAGATAAAAGTAATTTTAAAGGGGTGTGAAACGAGGGGAAAATTAGTGGTGGATAGAGAATCCAGGTGAATTGAAGAATTTTTTTTGTGCAACCGAGTCTCCAGTACTCCTATGTTTGTAGCCCGACCATACCCGAACCTCTATGTAGGTTTCTGATCTCTCCGGTTGCTTTGGATGTGTTCCCGGTGTCTTATGAGATCTTTGTATCACGGACTTCATGCACCTTCTTTGCAGATCCGGTGGGTTAAAATCGAGAAATTCAATGTAAATGTGATGTGAACTCCGGTCCCCTGAACCAATCATCCTTGAAACAAAATATCTTGAAGATTTCGGATCAATACAT
>NZ_DATMYY010000145.1:0-7612 GCF_035560735.1 Methanospirillum sp. | reverse complement strand
GTATCATCTCTGATGATATTTCTTCAACGTCACGAGTGACTGAGTGCATCGCTTGAGAAATCTGTGAGAGAGAAGAGGAAATTTCTTCGGTTGCAGCCGAAGAATTAGGCGACTGGCGAAGGCTTCTTTAAAAACGCCATCGGTGATAACAAGCATTGCATAGAGAGTATTATCAAAAATGATCTGCAGATTATTTTGTGAGGCCTGAAGTTCTGCTTCTTTTATCTTCTGGCTCGTAATATCCTCAAACGCCACCATCAGGGACTGATTTCCGAGGTATTCAAACAATTTTAATTGACCTGGCAAAAAAAGGAGATTATCCTCACCAGTTAACATGCAAATTTTCAAATATCATCCAATAGTCAGGCAGATAAAGAGATTCTGAACGCTACTCCTCTGACTCTTCCGAGTGGCTGGCACAATATTGCCCATACCCGGTTATCGCATGAATTTACATGACAAGGGGCAGGCTCTGATACACATACCACACCGAAGCCCTCCCAGGGTCTTGAACATATATTCAGCACATAATTGCCGTGAAATAGTCCCGGATGGACTGATCGCCTGCACCGGGCAGGCACGGACACAGGCATCACAATCCTTGCATGAGGGATGAATAAAGTGTTCAGACCGGGAATCTGGTTTCAGGTTTGCATCAGTAAGGATTGCAGAGAATCTGACCCGGGACCCGTAGGTGTCAGATATGAAAAGATGGTTCTTTCCAAATGATCCAAGTCCGGTAACGTAGGCTGTGTATTTCATTGAAAAATCAGCCATCAGAGTCTCTTTATTTGCATACCAATACCCGAACTCGCTCCCTTCACTTGGTGCGATACTGGCAAGGTAGCCTTCCTGCTCCAGTTTTCTTGCTAACTGGTATGCCATAATCCGGAGCGTTGCTGTTCCTGCCATAAGGGTATTTGTATACTCTGCCCGGCCTTTGGGAAGAGGGAGAAAGGCTCCTTTGGGAATAGGTATGCCAATGAGGATGACAGTTTTCAAAGCCTCTGAAATTTCTGCCGGGTTGTTTCCCTGGTATTTCGAATCAGCAAATACCTGAATATCTGCAAACCCGATAAGCTCAGCTCCAGATTCCAGGGCCATCGATCTGATCGTGTCTGTGAGGTGAGTATTGTATTCCATAGAATTCTTGCAAGTGAATTGGAGAGAAAATTATTAGGTTGTTCGTAAGGATCTCCGGTTTCCCCCAGGGAAAGAATGAAAACAGGGGTTCGTATTTTAGACACATCAACTCTTCAAATCGTTGACCCGTCAACATTATACCCTTTGTTGACTCATCAACTAATTGCATGAGAGATACGGACGGGCCGTTTGGAAAGTATGTGTCACTTGCGTACTGGCTAATCCAAAAACGACTAAACACAGAACTCACCGGATTTGGGATTAAGATCACCCAGTATTCAATCCTCAGGTATCTCTACAAACATGATGGTTCCAACCAGGAGCAGATTGCTAGAGATCTTGAGATAGACAAAGGTCTCTGCTCACGTGAGATCAGAAAACTTGAGGAGGCCGGACTCATCACCAGAACAAAACACCAGTCAGATAACAGGCAGTGGATCTGTTCACTCACAGAATCCGTGCTTGCTCTCAAACCAGATCTTGTCAGGATAGGAGATCAGGTCAATGAAAATGTTTTGAGTGGATTATCATCTAAAGAAGAAAAAGTCCTCTATACTCTCATCAAACGTGTTATTTCGAATCTCGACACCGGAGAAGACTAATTATGGCTATCATAAGTAACGTTGCCAAAAAGGCCGGGCTACTAACAGAACCGGTCGCAATCGTGTGGAGCGATACAAAACCTGAACATGCACTTGAGATACGACCCGGAACCTGGGCATGCCTCATGTGGTATTATGCCAAGGCTGTCCTTGATGGAAAGATTACCGCATTATCAAAAAATGCATATGGTTGTGTCGGAGGTGCCATGGGTATTGGTTTTGGCCGCCCGTTTGAGCACCATTCTTCAGGAAATGAAGAGAATTTCTGTTGTTTTCTCTCAAATGGAAGGGAGGGATGCAGAGATACTGAGGCCTATGATGCCAGGCTTGAAACTCTCACAAATCCACACCAGAAAGAGATGCTCAGGAATGGAGAGAGGATCAAGAAGAACCCGATAGTTGCGAAAGAGTTTCTTAACGCATTGCCTGATTATACTGTTTCAACAGAGTATGTTCTCTTTAAACCGCTCTCACTCACAGAGCCGGATGAGTTAATAAAAAGCGTTATCTTTCTGGGAAATCCTGACCAGATATCTGTGCTATCAATTCTTGCAAACTATACCCACGGTCAGATCACAAACAGAGTCGTTGTTGCAGCCGGGGCTTCAGGATGCCAGGCATTTGGGGTCTGCACATATGATGAAGAGACATCAGAAAGTCCCAGGGCAATAGTCGGACTTACCGATCTGATGGCAAGAACAGCAGTGCGAAAAACACTGGGATCCGACAAGTTCACGTTTTCAGTGCCATACAGATTGTTTCTTGAGATGGAAGCAAATGCCCCGGGAAGCATACTGGACTCAGGACTCTGGATAGAACTCAGGGATGGATCCTAAACCCCTTTTGAAATGAGTAAACTCTTTTCAATGTACTATAACAGGGAAAAAGGAGCAGGTGACCGGTCCTCATGTATTGGGTAGAGTCCATAGACCGATGAATGATCCGATTAGAGAACAAAGGAAAACACCGGATTTTTGGACTCACACGGAACTGCACTCTGACATAACCCGCATATATACTCATCAAACCCGAATTGCTCTCTCATGTAATCCTTTCCCGGACCAAAGCAATACTCCATGCATCTCATTTTGTCATGTCCCTGTGAAGTGACAGCACCGGCAGGACACCGTTTTATACATCCTTCACATCTCCCTTTTGCATAATGCAGGCACCAGGCATGGTGATCAGTATACTCTCTTTCAGTAGGAGGAATGAATACCTGTGCAATAACCGAGCCGCAGATAACCGCTTTTCCCTTTCTGGTAATAATCCCGTCACAAAGCCCAAATGTCCCATGACCACTGACATAGGCAGCATGTCGTTCAGACCAGGCTGACGCCAATCCGTATTTGGTTGAGATCTGTATGATCTTTGAAGGCGGCACTGCTGCCAAGATACCGGATTCTTTCAATTTTAAAACGAGGTGAGCCGTTAATGCATCCTGAAAGGTCTCACTATAATATTTGGTCCGGGCTCCACGTTCAGATGGGAAATCCGTTTTACTCCGGTTATCCAGTTTTGTCTGCTCTGAAATAGGAGAGATCCAGCTGATGATGGTGAGATCATCAGCACGTGCTGAACTATCAGGGAACGAACTATGAAAGATCTCAAAAGGAGTCATGTATGGCGAACCAATGTCATCCTTGAAAAAACCATACAACGGATCTCCACCATTTGAAAACCCAACCAGAGGATCATCGAAGATTTTCTCATGATGCTCAAACCTGAGGCTGTTGTCAGGAGAATTGAGGTGAAATTCTTCTATAATCTCTGTTATCCACACAGCCAGATCTTGTCTGTGGAACGAATTGTGATGATCATGCGGTTTCATATTCTTCCCATAGTGGTATACTAAGGATACCACTTTAAGCAAGCAGGCACCAAAACTATACTATGCCAGTATCCTGTTCCAGACCTCAGGAAAGGAAACCCATCCAGCCCACTGTGGCATACAATATCTGCCCGATACATGCTACAATCAATGTTCTTGGAAAGAAATGGACGATCCTCATTCTCCGTGACATTGCACTGCGAAAAATAAACAGGTTCAACCAGATTAAGCGATCCCTGCCAGGTATCACCTCACGGGTTCTGATTCTCCGGCTCCAGGAGCTTGAAGAGACAGGTTACATCAGGCCTGACCTTATCAAAGACAAGCCACGGGTCGTTGAATGGCAACTCACTGAAAAGGGACATGATACCATCCCGGTTCTGTTAAGTATACTTGAATTCGGTGCAAAATGGTATGCTCATGAAGTCTTTGAAGATCACAAGCCACGGACCATGAAGGAATTATATCCATCACTCTATGAAAACAAGGAATCGGTGTGATTTCAGAGAAAGGAGTCAGAAATAATGGATGAAGATAAAGATACGGCTGTTACCGTTGAAATATCAGAGCATCTCTCCCGGGCCAGAACGAAGAGAGAACTTGGAGAGATTTTGAGTATAGAGATTACCAGGTATACGCTCCAGGATCTCCAGGTGATCGGAGGGAGGCTTCATACCGAACTTATCAGGCTTCCCAGATCGTACCGCGAGCAGGTTGGCCCATACCTGACTGACCAGATCCTGGGAGGATATCACCGCTTATTGACATATCAACGATCAGGAAGGTTTAAAACCATGTCAGAGTCTATCCAGGATCCTGAAACATTCAATGCATTCTGCAAAATAATCCCGATTGGGTGTACACAATGGGATGATACTGCGAGCAGGATGCCAATCCCGTATACCATCAAACACCGGCTCTTTTACTATCTTATCGCTGCATTTACGATGTTTATCCTTGAAGAGCCAGGTCATCCGGTTGGAATGCCATTTCCGGGAGGATTCAAAGTGGAGGATAGAGACGGGGTCATTTACTGCCTGATAAGAGACAAAGAAAAAGAGGTTCCACACTCACTCTGTAACTTCTGCCCGGCTGTTCAGTCTGAAAATGATTGAACCAGGCATCTTCAATACCCAAAGAAAAACCTAGTCATGTCAACAAACCAATGAAATCCACAGGCAGATGGCAGCCCTTTATACAATTGAAGCAGGCACATGGGAAGTCCAAAGAAGACTGAGGTCAGAATAGCCATACAGATTGCTGCACCCGGATTACTCACGAATAAATCAGGAAGATGGTTCAGACTGTGGGGAATAACCCCGATGCACACAGCAGTGAAACAGACCAATCTCTCTGAACTCTCTGTCCGGAGCAGGGAAAATACCAGAATTAATGGGAACAATCTGAAGATGATCTCTTCTGAAAGTGCAGGGTTGCATGCCAGAAAGGAGGCAGATATGATGGATGTAAAGGGCTCCAATCCACTGGTGAAGTAAAAATATGCAAGGTTGAGAGTGGCGAAGGGAACTGAAATGATGATTCCAAAGAAAATGAGCGATGTGATACTCAAAGGTGACTGCTGAAAGGTCATAATCGATTTTCCTGACCTTTTACGAATCAGAAGCACTGCAGATGTATAACAGACCAGGACCAGTATTCCGGTGAGTACTCCATCAGTCAGACTATTGTTCATGAAATAATGACTTGTCCCACTGATTGTTCCAAGGATCAATCCAGTTATAATTTCACGTTTCTCGGTTGCAAACCGGGTTTCCGCAAGAATGATGAGGGCTCCGGCTCCTAAAAGGAGTTCAGTCCATGACCATATCCGGGATGTCAGGTTTGAGTAGTGAAAAGGAAATGACCAGTCCAGGGGCAGGAGAATATTGAGAATATACAGGCCTGCATATCCAAAAACCATGAGCAGTAGAACAACCCGGCCCTGGAACTGATGCATTTTTTCAAATCCAGGGTAAACAACCATGTACCTGGTTCATCCATACTGATACAAAACTATTCCGCTCATTAAGCCACCGGCTGGCCGGACCTGGGATCCATATGTGTCAGAACAAAGATCCTGATAGATCTCCGAGATTAATCATCAACACGGTTAGAATCTGTTAAGTCAACACTGATTTGTGAATGAGAAGATTCAGAGATGGATCGAATAATCTCCTATTTTCTTTATTTATGTATCATCCGGCAACCCAAGACCTTTTCTCTTCACCTTCATTGTCTGGATTACGAGGCTTGTGATATCGTTTGGCAGTTCAGAACACAATTTCATTATCTGCCAGGTTTTCTCTTCTTGTACCTGGTTACCTGCCAGGAGAACTGTCTTTTGAGCATACAGGGCTGCTCCGATGCAGTGGTCTGCCATGTGACCTGTTGCCACCCCCTGTCCGATTGATCGCACAACTGCGGATGCAACAGGGTCGGTAATCGTTTTTGCAAACCTGTGAACGTTCCGTGATGCCACGATAAGATCACCGGTTGAACAAGCTCCCCGTGACCATTCACGGGCATAATTCATTGCCTCATGCAAAACCGGATCAGGTTCCCTGCCATAATACGGCAATACATGCTCAAAGCAGGTTATGGCCCATTTCATGAGCTTTTTATGGGTTTCGGGTGAGAGATTACCCCCTCGATGGATGGCAACAAATCGTTTGTCTCTCAATGACTTTCCTATATTGTGTTTGAGATTCCGGAATATTTCAGAATGTTGAACATTTTTCTATCCTGGTCTGAAATAAAACTCAATATCTCCAAAAAAGAGGTTATGGATTTGGAACTTTTTCAGGCACATTGTTGTCAACCTGTGTCAGACTTAACCCATCTGTGTATATGAGATGAACGGATTTTTTAGGGATTGTTGTTCCGTTTTCATACGAGATTGTTCCGGTTACTCCGGAATAGTCATGTATCTGGTTTATTCCTTCTCTCAGGTCTGTTCCAAGGTCATTATTTCCTGCAGCCCTGACTGCAATCATGACTGCATCATATCCAAGTCCTGCAAATGGAGTTGGTTCAGTCCCATATTCAGATGTGTAATCGGTTTTAAAGTTCTGAATCTCGGAACTGATATTTTCTCCACCAAAATATGCATGAGTGGTGTAATAGACATCCCCATCAGTATCGAGAACGGCATTGGATAGGTTCTTTGTATCAAAAGAATCCCCACCAATGATCGGTACTGTATTCTGTCCATGGGCTGCCCGTATTACACCGGGAGCATCTTCAGGTCCTACCGCAATATAGTAAAAATCAGGTTGATTTCCGGATGAGAGGTTGGAGAAAACATCAGAGACATTTGTCTTTGGATGGATGGGAACCTGTGAAACAATTGTGCCCCCGAGTTCTTTATACCGCTCAGAGAAATATTGTGCAAGCAGGGTAGTATACTGCATATCAGTGTCGTAAACCACAATACACGAATGATATGACAGATTTTTGTACGCATACTCAGCAGCAAGGGACCCCTGGGCATTATCACCAAAGCATGCCAGGTACAGATAATCAGGCACTTGTTCAGGGAGTTTCGGGGATGTTGCTCCTGATGTGATGAAAGGAACGTGATGTGCAGCTGCAACCTGTGCTGCAGGAAGGACCATATCAGTATCAGATAATCCGATGAGAACAGGTACTGATTCATTGGAAATGAGATCTTCTGCTACTTTTCTGATAGTTTCAGGATCAGATGCTCCATCTCTCATGATAACATCGACCTTAACTCCATCAATTCCACCCTTTTTATTGATCAGTCTCGCTGCTGTGAGTGCCCCTTGTGAAGAAGGAATGTCAAGATTTGCCTGAGATCCATTCAGGTTATAAATTGCTCCTATCTTAAAGACGTCAGGGTTTACGGTTCCATTTTGATCTGCCAGGCCAATCTGGCCGGATAGACAGAGTAATACCAATAGGACAAGCAGATATCTCCACCGATTCATACAGTATCATTCTATTCATGCGTGATAATAACTTCGGGATTAATCCAGAAAATGCCCTGGATTTTCATATGTTGGCCTGGAGCTGT
>NZ_DATMYY010000144.1:0-5654 GCF_035560735.1 Methanospirillum sp. | reverse complement strand
CAATTCTTTTAATTTCTTTGCTTGCCGTATCAGGCTTTGCAGAGAAGACAGAAAAGACCCTGACTGACATTAATGGACATCAGGTAACCCTCAAAGTCCCAGTTGACAAAATTGTTCTCCAGGATAGTGGGAGTGGTGGACCTTTTTATACACTCTTTGCTCTTGAGGGAAATGATGCAATAAAAAAGATTGCAGCAATTGATAATGGTCTTCAGGATAACAGGGCAGATATCTGGAACAAATTTGTAGAAGCGGTTCCTGAACTCAAAAATGTCCCGGTTGTGGGTACTGGAAAAGATCTGAATGTCGAATCTGTTGTTTCTCTCAAACCTGACGTTCTTATAGTTCCAAAAAATACCTACGATACAGCCGTTGAGGTCTACAAAAAAGTAGAGGAAGCAGGTATTCCTGTTGTTGCTATAGATTATCATGCTGAAACGCTTGCCAACCATCAAAAAAGCATTGAACTGATGGGAGAACTTCTCGGAAAAGAAGACAGGGCAAAAGAACTCTTTAGTGATTATAAAGCACAGATGGACATCGTCAATTCACGACTTGGCAAAATTACAGGACCAAAACCACGAGTCTATGTTGAATGTGCTAATAAGAATGCTGGTGAGCTGTCCAATTCATATGGCAATTATATGTGGGGAGCACTCATTGAGATGTGCCATGGTGACAATATTGCCGAGGGAGCAATCCAAACATATGGCCCACTCAGCCAGGAAGTTATTCTAAAGAAGGATCCAGAAGTCATCATCTATACTGGATCATACTGGCCTAAAGAGGCTGCATCATTCAGACTTGGATTTGATTCAACCGAACAAAAGGCACGTGATACCCTGGAACCCTATCTCAAACGCGACGGATGGGAGTCACTCTCTGCGATGAAAAACAACCGGGTATATGGCATTTATCATGGCCTGAGCAGAGATATCATTGACTTTGCAGCATTCCAGTATATTGCTAAATCCTTGTATCCGGATGAGTTCAAGGATGTAAACCCAGAAGAGAACCTGAAAAAGTTCTTCTCAAAGTACCTGCCTGTAGAGCTCAGTGGTGTATGGACGCTTGATCCTGCAAAGTAATCATGAATACACCTGATTCACCGGTCAAGAAGACCGCTGTGGAGATGTATCATGGAATTACATCCCACAAATTTTTTTGCATTCTGGCTCTTTTTATCACACTCATCATCTCATTCACCATTGATGTGATGAGCGGCCCGGCGTGGCTTACTGTTCCGGAAGTCCTTCAGGCTTTATTAGGACATGGAAATGATGTCAACAACCGGATTGTCTGGATAATCCGCCTCCCTATGGCCATCATGGCGATATTTGTAGGAGCAGCACTTGGAATAGCAGGAGCACAGATGCAGACAATCCTGGACAATCCTCTTGCCAGCCCATATACCCTTGGAGTTTCCGCAGCCGCAGGATTTGGGGCAGCTCTTGCAATCGTTCTTGGTGTCGGTGTCATTCCCGGAGGGAATGAATTTCTTGTCCCAATCAATGCCTTTATCTTTTCAATTCTCTGTTGCATCTCGATATACCTGATAGCCTGGCATAAGAAAGGAACAACAGAAACCCTTGTCCTAGCAGGGATTGCACTTCTCTTCCTCTTTAATGCATTGACCACATTTCTTGAGTACATCTCAACACAGGAAGATCTTCAGGCTGTAGTTTTTTGGTTGTTTGGAAGTATGGTAAAGGCAACATGGCCGAAAGTTGCTATTGTCGGGATAGTGCTTGCTATAGTTGTCCCATTCTTTTTGAGAGATGTATGGAAACTGACCGCATTGCGTCTTGGAGAGAATAAAGCGAGAAGTCTGGGTGTGAATGTTGAACGGCTCAGAATCAAATCGTTTATCCTGATTTCAATACTCACTGCAACTGCAGTCTGTTTTGTGGGGATTATTGGCTTTATCGGACTTGTTGCCCCTCATATCTCCCGAATGGTAGTCGGCGAGGATCACAGGTTTTATCTTCCGGCTTCACTCCTAGGCGGGGCCCTTTTACTATCTGTCTCATCAATAGTCAGTAAACTCGTAATTCCGGGGGCTATTTTTCCAATTGGCATTGCAACATCGTGTATCGGAGTTCCGTTCTTTTTGTATCTGATACTTCGAAGAAGGAGTGAATTCTGGTGAAACTGAACGTTGTAGATCTCTCATTTGCATATAATTCCCATCCGGTACTTGAGGATATTAACCTCATAACCGATGAGAAGATCACCGCTATTTTAGGCCCTAACGGAGCTGGAAAATCAACACTGCTTAGTTGTATCGCAGGAATCAGAAAGCCTCAGGGGACGGTATATCTTGATAATACGTCAACAGCGGATATAACACCGGATAATCTTTCACGAGCGATAAGTTACCTCCCCCAGGATAATCCATCCGGGGTTGTTATGAGTGTTCTTGAAGCTGTCCTTCTTGGGAGAATCCATTCTCTGAAGTGGAAGGTTCCTGATGAGGATGTCACATGTGCATATGATACCCTGACCGATCTTGGTATTGAAAATCTTGCCGAACGCAATCTCACCGAACTGAGCGATGGACAACGACAGATGGTCTCAATTGCACAGGCTATTGCGAAAGATCCCCGGATCCTTCTCATGGATGAACCAACGAACTCACTTGATCTGCAGCATCAGCTTGAACTCTTTGATCTCATCAGAGAGGTGACCGAGGATAGAAAGATCACCTCACTTATTGCACTCCATGATCTCAATCTCGCTGCCAGATATGCAGATAATGTCGTCGTTTTACACTCAGGAAAAGTATCGTCATATGGTCCTCCTGATGAAGTCTTCACCTGCGAGATGATCGAGAAGGTATATGGCGTTCATGCAGATGTTACAACAGATTCTGATGGATACATCCATGTCTGTCCAAAATGCTCGGTAAAACAGAGAACAAAAAAGATCTCACGGAGAACAAATACATGAAAACAAATTCAGATGATTTGGAAGATAACTGGGCTGAATTATGCTCTGAAGAAAGTCTGCGGTGCACCCCTGAATACTGGAACAGTCGTGCAGAAGATTATGCAGATTTTATTGTGAATAGTGATTTTGATCACGGAAGAAAAATTCTCAACCATTTTGTAAAAGAAGGGTTGGTTGAATCGAATTGGGATATTGTTGATATCGGATCAGGTCCTGGTGCAATCTCAATTCCTTTCGCTGCAAAGGTCCGGTCTGTGACATCAGTAGAACCTGCATGCGAGATGGCTAAAAACCTTTTAAAGCAGGCTGAAATGCGAAATCTTTCTAATATCTCTCTTATACCAAATACCTGGCAGGATATTGCGATCACAGAGCATCTTGGGAAATACGATCTCGCTATCTGCTCTCATGCAATCTGGCATTTTCCTGATCTCTTCTTTCAGATAGAGCGAATGCAACGGGTAAGTAGAAAATATTGTGCAGTTGCACATGGTATCTTTGAAGCAGGTCAAATTGAACCGATTTATAAAAATCTGGGAATTCCCCGTGATGATGCTGACCGGTTCATTATGGTTAAGCGAATTTTAGAAAACAGAGGGATATTCCCTGAGGTCAGTGTTCTTCCAACAACCATGCAACGAACAGTACAATCTGCACGGTCAATGATGGTTCTGGGTCTGAAAAAATACCGCGAAGTACAGCCTGAAGATGAAGCGATGATTGACGAGTATCTGAAAGCTCATTCTAAAGACGGGATGTATGTACGTCAGGGAAAGATGGGTCTTCTCTGGTGGAGAGTATCATGACCAGCCCTAGTGTTACGAAATGGGAAAAGATCTATGATGCACGTCTCTCCCAGATGAACAGGGATTACCAGATATCTGACTGGACAGCCCGTTCTGCAGATTATTCAGAGTCTAGAAAGACAGACAACTACAAGTATGGCAGGACTGTTCATAATATTCTTTCTTCAAATGGTGTCCTTTCAGATACAAGCAGGATGATCGAAGTGGGGTCCGGTCCAGGCACATTTGTGATCCCTTTTGCGCAAAACATCTCTCATGTTACTGCTGTTGAACCTGCTGAAGGGATGCAAAACCATATAAAGGCAAATGCTCTTGAGGCAGGAGTTGAAAATTTTGATATCATTCCTTCTATCTGGCAGGATGTTGATGTTCAGTCAATGGCAGGCTCATATGATCTCGCGATATCGTCTACTGTTATCTGGATGTTTCGTGATATTGTCAAGCAGATAAAGCGAATGGAGAAAGTCTCTTCAGGATACTGCTGTTTAAGTGCAAGCATCCCAAACAACGCCCATACAGAAGATACATTATGGAAATCACTTGTCGGAGATAAACCAAGACCTCAGTTCCCAGAATATCCTCTGATTTACGATATTCTGTACGAGAATAATATCCATCCAGAAGTGCGAATCATAACCAGTGAAAGCAGGCGATCTCCTGAGAACATGATTACGATGTATTCTGTTTTTTACAACCTGTTTACTACCATGACAAAGGAGAAAGAGGAACTCATCAATCAGCATGTCATGGATAAACTTGTAGACGGATTATATCCGATGCAATTAACCAGTGCTGTTCTTTGGTGGAAATCTCCATCCGGGGAAATAAATGCAGGTGAATGATATGAGTGATAACTGCTCACCTGATACTATTCAGCAGTATAAACAGGAGATCTCTGAATGGTGGACAAAAGATTGCAAATTTTACGATAATTATCCAGAACACGGGCTCACAAAGAAAGAAGAGGAACTCTGGCAAAAGTTTCTCTTACATGAACTAGGGGAAAGTCCAAAACGAATCCTTGATGTCGGAACAGGAACAGGATCGATATCTTTGATTTTGTCAGCATTAGGGCATGATGTATCAGGAGTAGATCTTTCTCCAGGGATGCTTTCTGTTTGTGAGCGAAAAGCAGTTGAACGGGGCCTGAGTCTTGATTTGAAAGTCGGAGATGCAGAGGCACTCCCATATCCTGATAACTCATTTGATGTTATCACAAGCAGGTGGGTTTTATGGACTCTTCTTCAGCCCTCTGTTGCAATTCAGGAATGGAAACGGGTACTGAGGCCTGGCGGAAGGATCCTGGCTTTTGACGTAAAAACTCATGACAATCTGAATCAATCGGTATCTCAAACTATCAAGGGTCACATCTCGAAATTTCTGATATCTGTCCAGGATGGCAGAAAACTTGATAGTTATCTGTACAAATCAGATATTAATATGGCACTCCCGCTTGCATACAACAAGCAAGACTGTTTTAACAGGCAGGTTATGTTATTCAAAGATGCAAATCTCGATGATGTGTCGGCAAAACCTGTTGAGCCTCTCAGTGTAATGAAAAATGAAAAATTAAACAAACCATGGAGATACCGGTTCGCTAAGAAGGGATACGGCGACTGGCATTGTATATCTGGAATGAAGAAACAATAACCCTTTTTTGAGAATGCAAACAAACTGATAATTGACCTCTTCAAACCCGAAAATCATATAACTGACAGACTTTCAGGTAGAATGAGGGGAGAGATTTGTCAATAAAACTATTCGTTCCACAACAGAATTTTTCAGGTGAACAAAAACATATGAATCAAAATTACATCCACCAATACATGATTGAATAAGTTCACATGAACATTTGAGATCATGGAGGTACACACGGATGTCAGGAGATTGCATACAATG
>NZ_DATMYY010000143.1:0-2022 GCF_035560735.1 Methanospirillum sp. | reverse complement strand
TGATAGGCCACTACACTATCTGGGCACGAAATAGGTCGCTTGGAACCTTCTATATGTTATCACTTGCAGCTTATAAATCTAGCATACGACTTTTCTCTTAAGATGGTAGCAGTGGTACTTATCTCATTCAGCGATCCATGGTAATACAATGGATTTGTCGCATCGTTCACATGATCCAGGCAAGTATCATAAGTTCAAGAAGGTGGATGGGGCTTCATACAACCAGGTAAATCAGTTTCTGCGCAAGCGGACATTCATTACCGCGCGAGAATGGGCTATATCACGTCTTTGTGCTGACTTTCAAACCTCTTCGGGTGCAGAGATGACTTTCATTGGGCGTAACCTGCCAGAGCTTGTTCCTTTCATGACTGGTACCTATTCGCCTCAGGCGGTAAACCAGGCCCGGAGTTCGTTTAAGAAAAAGGTGAACAAAGCAGGGGCAACCTTCCTGTATGGTGCGATGTGTGGTTTTTACACTCCTGAAGAACTTGATGATCTCCTCTTTGAAGCAAGTGAAGTTGCCCGGTTTCTGCTTGAGATAGAGAGTACTGCAATTGGTGTAGATGAAGAGATAGAAATTGAGGATCAGGTAACTGATATCATGCGCCAGGTTGCCGAAGCCTCCGCACGATTGTTAAAACTTAGGGAAGATCAGCAGAAAGCAAAGTTAGAAAAACGACGCAAACAGACGAAAGAAACAGATGATCAGAATGATTCTGATATCGAAGGCGTCGAAGTACCTGATACAGAATCTGATATGATGTGATGTTCATGGTAGAAGCAAAGAAAAAACAGTTGTTTGGAACAAACGGGGTCAGAGGTGTTGTTGGTGAATTGATGACACCCGAACTGGTTATGAAGATCGCAATGGCAGTCGGAAGCATGCGCCCGGGAACCGTTGCAATTGGAAGAGATACTAGAACGTCGGGTCCAGCTTTCATTGAAGCTGCTAAAGCCGGTCTAATGGCAGTTGGATGTGATGTTGTGGATTGTGGAATTTTGCCGACCCCTGGTCTACAATATCTGGTGAAGGATCATTTTGATGCCGGAATTGTCATCACTGCCTCACACAATCCCGGGAATTATAATGGTGTCAAGGTAATCGAGCCTGATGGAACAGAGATGGGAGATGAGAATTCGATTCTCGTTGAAGAACGGGTTTTCTCAAGTACTTTTGCAACCAAAGGATGGGAAGAAGTAGGTTCCAGCCGATCTGCTCCAGATATGTTTCAGGAATATATTGACGGTGTTGTTGCCAAAGTTCCTGCTGGAATAGGCAAAGGAATGACCGTTGTCATTGATCCTGGCTGTGGAGCCGCATACCGAACAACTGCTGCTATTTTATCTGATCTTGGATGCCGTGTGCTAACTCTGAATGCTCAACCAGATGGTCGGTTTCCGGCACGCAATCCTGAACCATCGGAAGAAGGTCTTGCTCCACTCTCTGATTTAGTTAGATCAGTTGGAGCAGTATTTGGAGTTGCTCATGATGGAGATGCCGACCGTGCTGTCTTTATTGATGATAAGGGTCGGTTTGTAGAAGAAAACAAGGAGTTCGCACTAGTTGCTGATGCGGTCTGTCATGGAAAGTCCGGAATTATTGTAACGCCTGTTAGTTCTTCCCGTCTCATTGAACAGATAGGAAAGCGTCACAACTGTACAGTGGATTACACTGCTGTTGGGAGTATCTATGTGGCACGGCGGATGAGATCTCTGATTGAAGCAGGAAAATCGGTGGTCTTTGGTGGTGAAGGAAATGGAGGACTCATCTATCCGAATCACCAGTTCTGTCGCGATGGTGGTATGACTGCTGCAATGATGGTTCTTCTACTTTCTATAAAAAAACAGGCTTTGAGCAATCTGGTGGATGATCTTCCTCCGTCAGTAATGCTCAAACACAAGTTTCATACTGACAAATCTCCGGCCATGATTGAGGTGGTTAGTAAGAAATTCTCCAGTGATAGGATCAATACAATTGATGGCCTTAGGATTGACAGAGATGATGCCTGGGCACTTATTCGT
>NZ_DATMYY010000142.1:0-3760 GCF_035560735.1 Methanospirillum sp. | reverse complement strand
GCATTAGGATTATGGTGCTACCCTCATCATCAGTAAAACATTCTGGTATCAGTATTAAGGTTGTATCATCTGTTCACAGAACCTATGTAAAAAAAGGGGTAGTAAGGTTATTGGGCAATGCCCAGGGTAGGTTTTTCTTTTACAAAAACATCAAGATTGATGCTTCCCATCTTTCCATCTCTAAAAAGATAGTATTCAGGGATCCGATCCTTGTTATCATACCAGGAGAACCAGTAACTGAGTTTATACGGCCTCTTCTCATACCCAGGGAGAGATGGATAACTTTCGGTGTCGTGAGTGATCACAAGATCAGGATGCTTTGATTCAAAAACTGAAGGATCCACTTTTTGCCCATAGAACGAAATTTTGTCCCATTTATCGCCGCGATAATACCAGGGTAGAGGCCAGTAATTATCGGTAGCGATAACTACAGAATTTGAATCATCAATAAGTTTCATCACCGCTCGTATATCCTCACTATTTTGCACCTGCACAATCGGTTCGTTAATGTCAGTTGGTGTGTAACAAACATGAACCATCATCACAAACAGGAAGATACAGGCAATGGTAACTGCGATGAACTTAACTCGGGAGTGTATATCATAGGATGCTAGCAGGATCATCGGAAAGAGTTGGTGAATTATGAGCCAGGGAACTTTCTCACCCACATACGCATAAAAGATCATGGACAGAACAGTCCAGTACAGGGCAAAAAGGAAAATAAACCGGGACCGATCTCCAATACCAACATAAGGTTTGAATAGACCACCCCTGATCTGCAGATGTTTCAGATATGAGGCAATACCTGTTTTTACTTCTGAAAAACCCTTATCACGGATTCCATACTGCCATACTGCCACCCCAGCAAGAAGAGCAATGGGAACCTCGTATAAACCAAGAATAAGAAGATACCAATATGGACCCCCACAAAGGCGGCACTGACCACTTATGCCCATCCAGTGTTCAATTGCCTTGAAAGGTGCCTGAAAAAACATTTCTGGATGACTAAAAAAAGTAGTATAACAAGTCGCACCTATTGCGACCATGATCAAAAGGCTGGAAATGAGATCGCATCTCCATGTGCATGGCAGGGCAATTCGCCCACTACAAAGCATGAACATGAAAAAGGAACCAAATATCAGAAGTGTAAAGGGCATATCTTCCTTTAAACAGAGACCACATGCAGCACATATTGCTGCACCGACTGCATGTTGCCATCGTCCTTTGTCAAAGTACATGAGGAGAAGAACAAGGAGAGCCACTGTAAAGAAGAGTTGAAAAATATCATGCCTCAGAAAGCGGGAGAAGTAAACCATACACGGTGATATAGCAAAAAATAATGCACCGATTAAGGCATGGTTGCGTGCTATCCATCCTTCCCGATATAAAATCCAGAAAAATGGAATGATTGCAGCTCCGAAAAACCCGGGAAGAAACCTGACAATTAAATCGGAATCCTTGAAAAGAAGAAATGCTGCTCCAGTAAGATAGTAGAGAAGCGGACCATGATACATCGGGTCATACAAATAGGTACCCTTTGTAATCAGATCATAGGTAAACCAGGCGTGGATCGCTTCATCATGATGAAGAAGTTTAATATCAGGTAGTATAATCCGGACGAGGAGTCCAACAAGGAATATTAGAATAAATATCCTGGCAGGAGAGAGAGAAAGACGATCTTTCAAACTGCATGTGCACATGTATATCTGATCATTCTTGACGGAAATAAAAAAAGGCACCTCATGATTTTTCAGGGTTGAAACCAAAAAGGAGAAGAGATAAGCCTTTTTTTTGAAAAGACACTCAGGAATGAACGTAATTTTAATCCGTCGCGCATGAAAAGAAAGTGTAATAGCACAAAATTTCTACTTTTAGGACCTGGGTGAGATTGGACACACTGATTTCTTACTGGATAATATGGGCCTAATCCAGATATTCGAATGACCACGAAAGCAGATTATTGCGCTAGAATAAACTAAACAAACCTAAAAAAGAGAAAAGTGATCCGCCCTTGCGGAGGTGCGGTTATAGATATTGGAAATTACGTGCTTTAGCACGTTATGTACCAAGAAGTTTCAGCTCTCGAGAACAATCTCGATACCGATATCTTTTGGCACCTGGGTGCGCATCAGCTGTCGCAGAGCACGCTCATCAGCATCGATATCAATGAGGCGCTTGTGTACACGCATCTGCCAGCGGTCCCAAGTTGCGGTACCTTCGCCATCCGGGCTCTTCCGGATTGGAACAACGAGTTTTCTGGTAGGGAGCGGAATTGGTCCTGCGAGGTTTACGCCAGTGCGTTCTGCGATCTCACGAATCTTGTCGCATACCTCTTCGACTTTCTGGTAATCTGTTCCGGTGAGCCGGATACGGGCTTTCTGCATGATAAAACACACCCAAAAAATTAGGGTTAGCGGAATTGTTTCTTGACTACTTCAATACACATTCCGGCTGCAATGGTCTGACCCATATCACGTATGGCAAAGCGACCGAGCTGGGGGAATTCTTTTGCGCTTTCTACGCAGAAGGGTTTGGTAGGTTTGCATTTGATAACTGCTGCATCTCCTGCCTTCAGGAAGGTCGGATTCTCTTCAGAGGTCTGACCGGTCCGTGGGTCGAGCTTTTTGACGAGCTCGATGAAGGTGCATGCTACTTGTGCAGTGTGACAGTGGAACACTGGAGTGTATCCTGCGGTGATTGCACTTGGGTGCTGAAGAACCACAATCTGTGCAGAAAATTCTTCTGCAACTGATGGCGGAACGTCAGCGGCACCACATACATCACCACGGCGGACATCATCCTTACCAATACCACGAACGTTGAAACCGATGTTGTCACCGGGCAGTGCCTGTGGCTGCTCTTCATGGTGCATCTCAATAGACTTACACTCCCCACCCTTGTTGGCTGGCATGAAAACAACATTCATTCCCTTCTTAAGGATACCTGTTTCAACACGGCCGACTGGGACAGTCCCGATACCGGAGATTGAGTATGCATCCTGAATTGGAATACGAAGTGGTTTGTCGGTTGGTTTCTCTGGAACTTCAAGTTCATCAAGAAGTGCAAAGAGTGCCTTTCCCTTGTACCAGGGCATCTTGTCGCTGATCTTGGTGATGTTGTCACCCTCGAATGCGCTGATTGGGATGAACTTTACAGAATCAGGGTTGGTTCCTACCATCTTGAGGAGGTTACCTACGTCAGTCTTGACCTGGTTGAACCGTGCCTCATCGTAGTTGGATGCATCCATCTTGTTGATACCAATGATAAGCTGCTTGATACCAAGTGTCTTTGCAAGGAAAACGTGCTCTTTGGTCTGCTCCATTACACCGTCAGGTGCTGCAACGATGATGATTGCTGCATCAGCCTGTGATGCACCGGTGATCATGTTCTTGACGAAGTCACGGTGTCCAGGACAGTCTACGACAGTAAAGTAGTACTTATCAGTGTCGAACCTCTTGTGAGCGATATCGATGGTGATACCACGCTCACGCTCTTCCTTGAGGTTGTCCATAACCCATGCAAATGCAAAGGAACCCTTACCCTTTGACTCTGCTTCTTTCTTGTACTGCTCAATAATATGTGCAGGAACTGCTCCTGCTTCATACATAAGACGTCCGACGGTAGTAGATTTGCCGTGGTCAATGTGGCCGATGACCGCGAGGTTAATGTGTGGCTTCTCAGCTGCCATAGTATAGTATCCTCCAATACCTCCGCAAATATCAGATCTGCCTAACACAGTCCATTTATGCGAGTATTACAT
>NZ_DATMYY010000141.1:0-2680 GCF_035560735.1 Methanospirillum sp. | reverse complement strand
GAACCGTGCATCTTCTGCATAATACAATCTATCATTACCCATTCTTCCAGGAATCTTTTGGAACTTTGATCTCAAAGCATGACCCCTTGCCCGGGATGCCTGTCTCTCGGATGGTCATCCCGGTAATGCCTAATATTTCCCTAATTAAAAAAAGACCGAGCCCGGTATTCTTTCCATACCCACGTTCAAAGATTTTTTCCTTTTCAGAATTGGCAACGCCAATACCATTATCTTCACAGGCAATCACCAGGAAGTCGTCCATGACCTTATTAGATATTACAATTCGTTTCAACGCCGGACCCCCATAATGCAGGGCATTATCTATTAAATTGAAAAAGACCTTTGGGAACATTGGATCAGCATATACCATGACCACATCGGGAACAGAAACAGATACCTGAACATGGGATATATCAAGATCAAGAATAGCCTTTCGAATTGAATCTCCCAGATTCTGCCACCTTGGTTGTTGCTTTTTCAAATCCTGATAAATATTTGTAAATTCAATCTGATGGCGAATGGTATCAACAATATCTGAAGTCTTTTGTAGGTATTTCTGAGCTTCATCAGGTAGTGTCATATCAGTCTTCAATATCTCCAGGTACCCATCAAGTGCGGTCATCTGATTCTTAATATCATGATGGGTAATATTTGTCAGAAGATTGAGCTTTTTATTAGCTTCCTGGAAAGTTTCCTCCATCTGTTTTCTATCCGTAATATCCATACCAACAGATTGAAACTCAATGACCTTTCCAGAATCATTATAAATTGCACGATCACTCCAATGCTGCCACCGTATACTTCCGTCAGGCATTATGATCCTGTTATCAATAGTCACAATAGGATTTGTTGGAGAAATCCTGGAAAATGTCTCCTTCATGAGAACATAATCTTCCGGAGGGACTATAACCGAATGATGCTTTCCAATACAAGTCTCTGGATCGAGGTAGAAGTACCTGCAATAAGCCCCATTCACAAAAGTAAGTAGCCCGTCAGGAGAAAAACGGCATATTAATTCAGTTTGATCTTCGACCACATTTCGGTACTGACTCTCACTATCGCAGAGAGCTTTCTCGATATCTTTTCTTTGTGTAATAAACCGTGCCTGCTCAACATTCTGGTATGCAATTGATGATAACTGAGTTGCCAAAGTGTAGAGGAACTCTGCAATTTTGATGAACCTTTCATGAGACATGACCGGAACTTCGCGGAATGCTTCTACCATAGCCTCCTCATCTGCTCCGATTTCACGAGCATATATTCGTATTTGCTCTTCGGTCTGTGTCTCATCACGAACCTGGCCAGCAAGCCAGCAGGCAATAGTTTTTCCACCAACCGATATTACGGCGCCTGCATCCCATAAACCACAACTCAAGCAGGGCTTGATGACAGGCCCGGTTGATGGAGCCAGACATATCGCTACATCTGACCGAATGCATTTCTCCAATCCGATTTTTGTTTTCTGAATAATATCACGACATAACCTGCAAAATCCACTCGGATTGGTAATTGGAGATCCATTAACTTGAGTGATAATCGACGCAACCCCGGTAGCTGCAGCAAATTCATCCTGAAGACGTTGAATATCTGCCAGGTTAAATAGGTTTTCAAAACTGATACTTGACACTGAGGTCATGGGCTGGGTTAAAGCTACAATTCTCCTTTCCAGTGCCTCCTCAGCCCGTTTTCGCTCAGTAATATCCTGATTCGCACCCTGGATCCTGTAAACATTTCCATACGAATCATGGTTTGTGGAGTATCGGACAATAACAAACCGGATTTCTCCATCACGCCTGATGATTCGATGTTCCAGTTTGGTACTAAAATCCGGTTCTTTCGCTGATAGTGCCCTCGGAATTTCTTCCAGAACTCGATGAACATCAGAGGGATGAACAAACACCCGGAGATATTCTTCAAAAGAAATGTTGTATCCCCCTTCTTGCTCTGCGGTTGTCCCGTAAAGAGAGTATAGTCTGTCATCGAAGGTGAACATCTTTGATGACACATCAAACTCCCATGTTGCCATATGGGCAAGATCCAGGGCATTGTCAAGTTTTCGATGATTCTCCAGGAGAGCACGTTCCATCTGGATTCGTTCAATTTCTGATGATATTTTTACTGCAATAATGTTGAGTGTTTCCTGGAGAGCAGGAAGTGGCAACAGTGGAGTACGGGAAAGGATACAAAGGACCCCGATTATTTCCCCTTTTGAATTTTTTAGCGCTATTCCCACATATCCCCTGATATTGAGTTCTTGTAATTTTTTGCTATCAGGGAATTTTTTTGCTGCATTGTCATGAACGACATAAAATCCTTTTTCTATTACGCGTTTACATGGTGTGCCTTTTAACGAGTAGGAAATCCCTGGTATCTCCTTATCATCAAGGAGCATGTAAACAACCTGAACAGTTTCTTTATCTGAATCTATCTCCCCAATCATAACACAATCTGCATGTATCCGCGAGATGATTGTTTCAGAAACGATTTTGAGAGCATTAAAACCAGTTGTACCCACCATGCTCCTGACAAGCATCTGATGGGTAGCATCTATCTCCTCTTGTTCAGTGATATCTTGAAAACTAACTAATATGAACGGTTTTCCATTCATATTCAGAAGGTTTGAATGAAGCCTGCAGGTAGCAACTTCCCCGTTTTTTCTCCTGCAATTCACTACTAATTC